>CADBSX010000054.1 GCA_902797515.1 uncultured Eubacteriales bacterium
CATTTTTCGTCGTCGTAAAAGACGCAGTACTGCCCCTCGGTTATAGCCCTTTGTTTTTCCGCGAATTCCACTTCGATAAATCCGTCCTTTATCTCTACTCGGACTTTCTGTTCGTCCTGACGGTAACGGAATTTCGCGTTGCAATAAAATTGCTTTTTTTCGGGCGGGAAAGGTATAAAATTGCACTCTTTCATTATAAGTCCGTCCGAATACAGCCGCTCTTCGTCGCCGTGAGCGACGTATAAAATATTGTTCTTTAAATCCTTTTCCGCGACGAACCACCTGCCCGCGTCGCCCGCGACTCCGCCGACGTCGAGCCCGCGCCTCTGACCTATCGTGTAATACATAAGTCCGACGTGTTTTCCGAGGACTTTGCCGTCGTAAGTCTTTATATCGCCCTCTTTCGCCGGAATATAATTCATCAGAAACTTACGGAAATTCCTCTCGCCGATAAAACATATGCCCGTACTGTCCTTTTTCCCCGCCGTCGCAAGACCGTTTTCCTCGGCTATCTTTCTCACTTCCGGTTTCGTGAGATCGGCGAGCGGAAAAAGCACGTTTTCGAGTTGATTTTGCGAGAGTTGGTTTAAAAAATAAGTCTGATCCTTGTTCGCGTCTTTGGCTTTTAAGAGGTAATGTATGCCGTTTTCGTGACGTATTCCGCAATAATGCCCCGTGGCGATAAAGTCCGCGCCGAGATCTTCGGCGTACTTTTTGAAAGGTCCGAATTTTATCTCGCGGTTGCAGAGAACGTCGGGATTAGGCGTTCTGCCTTTCGCGTATTCTTCGAGAAAATACGAAAAGACGCGCTCTTTGTATTCCTTTGCGAAATTCACGGCGTAATAGGGGATATCGAGGAGCGATGAAACGCGCCGCACGTCGGAAAAATCTTCCTGCGCCGTGCAGCAACCGTTCTCGTCCTCTTCTTCCCAATTGTTCATGAAAAGACCTATTACGTTGTAGCCCTGTCTCTTTAAAAGCAGAGCGGCGACGGAACTATCGACTCCGCCGCTCATGCCGACGACTACGGTTTTGCCGTTCATAAAGCCCTACCTTATAAAATTCGTGGTTTTCTTTTCCTCTCTCGCGGGAACGGAATTATTCTTCTTATACTGCGCTATCGCTTTTACGAGAAACGAAACGTTTTTCGCGAGCGCGCGCAAAGTCTGCACGCCCTCTTCGTCCTTTTCCGCCTCGCCCTCAAGTCTGCCGTGGATATTGTTCCAATAATAGGACGAAACGACGGGCATTCCCGCTATAGTGAAATACTTGTTGAGTTCGTCGAAAGTCGCCGTCGTACCGCTCCGCCGAGCGACGACGACCGACGCGCCGACTTTCATCGTCTTGTCGAAATGCGTGCTGTAAAAAAGGCGATCCAGAAAAGACACGAGAGTTCCGTTCGCCGAGGCGTAATAGACGGGACTGCCGACGATAAGTCCGTCCGCTTTCTCGAATTCGGGGGCGACTTCGTTCACGAGGTCGCCGAAAACGCATTTTCCCGTCTTATAGCACGAGCCGCAAGCGATACAGCCCCTTATTGCCGCGTTGCCGACCTGTACGGTCTTTACCTCTATTCCCTCGCTCAAAAACACCTTTTCCATTTCTTTCAGTCCGAGCGCGGTGTTTCCGTTCGGTCTCGGACTTCCGTTTAACATTAAAATTTTCATAGTCTTATAATACTACTTTTCCGCCGAAAAGTAAAGAAAAACGCAATAAAAATCCGCCGCCGGCGCTTTTCGTGCCGTCTAAAACTTCAACGGAGCGTCGATAAAGCGCGCCGTTTTCAAAAAAATTTTTTCGCAAAATCCTTGACAAAATATGTCGGACACGATATAATATCATCGAGTGAACGAAATGAAAAAAGAATACGACCTTTTATTGCTTTCGAATCAGGTGTGTTTTCCGACTTACGCCGTAGCGAACAAAATATTGCGAAGATATAGGCCATTGCTTAAAAAATTAGGTCTTACCTATACGCAGTACGTCACGATGATGGTGCTCTGGGAAAAAGGCTCGGTCAACGAAAAAGACCTCGTCAATGCGCTGTATCTGCAGGCGAACACACTTACGGACCTTTTGAAAAA
>CADBSX010000055.1 GCA_902797515.1 uncultured Eubacteriales bacterium
CAAACCACGTGCGCTACCAACTGCGCTACACCCCGTCATTTCTTTACAACGCTCGTATATAATATCATACGCGAAAATATTTGTCAAGCGTTTTATTTGAAATTTTCAAAGATTTTTTTGACGGCGCGACGCGTTTTTTACGCCGTCGGAAAAGGCGGGATTTCAGTCGTTTTTGCCGCCGGATTTCATATCCGCAAACGCCGATATAAGAGGCAAGACGCACGATATGGCGTATAGAATAAGTCCCGCGTTGAGCGCCGCCGTTTTCAATCCCGCGTATCCGTCTCCCGCCTTTACGACCGTGCCGCCCGTCGCCGCGAAAGCGAATAACAATACCATCACAAAAGCGCAGAAGGAATAGCATAAAAGCCACGCTTTGTTTTCCTTATATACCGCGCCGCATCGGAACGCCTTGTAATAATATATCGCCGCCGTTATTCTGAACGCGCCGACGCACACCGAAAACGCGATCCCGAAAACGGAAAGAACGACCGACAGGCCCGCCCGCGCTATGAGGTCGAATCCCCAAAGTCCGTCCGCCGTGTCGGTTATTATCCTTTTCAGCCCGCCGAATTTCATCGCGAAAAGCGCCGCGCCCGCGAAAAACGCGACCGCGATCGTCACAGACAGCATACATGATATCAAACTTAAAATTTTGCGCATATTTTACTCAAAAAACTCTTTCCCGAAAGGTTTTCGCCCGCCCCGAATATCTCGCCTACAGTCTTGCCTATATCCGCGAAACTGTCGCCCGTACCGAGGTTTACGCCGCTCGCGAGCGATTTTCCGTATATAAGAAGGGGAACGTACTCTCTCGAATGGTCGGTCGAAGGCGTGGACGGATCGCAGCCGTGATCCGCGGTGACGAACAGAATATCGTCGTCTTGCATTTTACCGATAAACTCCGCGAGCCTTTTATCGAACGCGTTGAGAGCCCTCGCGTAGCCTTCCGCGTCGTTCCTGTGTCCGTAGAGCATATCGAAATCGACGAGATTTACGAAACAAAGTCCGTCGAAATCTCTTCCGAGAATTTCAGTAGTTTTATTCATACCGTCGTCGTTCGATACCGTCTTTATCTTTTCCGTTATGCCTTTTCCCGCGAATATGTCGTATATCTTTCCGACCGCTATCACGTCTTTGCCCTTTTCCGAGAGTTCGTCCAAAAGCGTTTTTCGGGGCGGCGCGAGAGAAAAATCCCGTCTTTTTGCCGTCCTCGCGAAATTTTCCGCGTTATCGCCCGTGAACGGTCTCGCGATAACTCTTCCGACGGCGTTATCGCCCGTGAGCATTTCTCTCGCCGCCGAACAATATTCGTACAGTTTCTCCGTATCGACGATCTTTTCGTGCGCCGCTATCTGGAACACGCTGTCGGCGGAAGTGTAAACTATAAGTTTTCCCGTCCTCAAATGCTCTTCGCCGTAATCTTTTATTACCTGCGTTCCCGAATACGGCTTGTTGCAAAGCGTTCCTCTGCCCGTTATTCTCTCGAATTCGGATATGACGCTTTCGGGAAAACCGTTCGGAAAAGTCGGAAACGGCTTTTCAGATATAACGCCCGCCATTTCCCAGTGCCCCGTGGTCGTGTCCTTGCCTTGCGACGCCTCGCCGAGCCGCATAAACGAGCCTATAAGCCGATTATCTCTCTTTTTCAGGTTTACGCCGTCGATATCGAACAAGCCGAGCGACGCAAGCGTCGGAACGGACAAAAGCCCCGTGTCGAAACACGCTTTCAAGGTATTGCTGCCCTTATCTCCGTATTTATCCGCGTCGGGCATTTCGCCTATTCCGAAACTGTCGGCGACTATCAAAAAAACTTTCATCTCTTTATTTTTCCAACCAGAATATGAATTTTTCGGAAGGAACGACTCCGATTTTAAGGTGCATATTAAGACTTTTTTCGTTGCTTTCGACTATCTGCGCGTAGGCGATCTTTCCCTCTTTTTTGAGTTCTTCCGCCGCCGTATATACGAGAAAAGAACCTATTTTTCGGTTGCGGTATTCGGGCATTACTTCTAAAATTCCTATACTTCCCTCGTCGTGCCGCCCGATATAGCCCGCGATCTTTCCGTCGATCCTCACCGCGAAAAAACCGAATCTGCGCATAAGCGACGCTATCTTTTCGCGGGGATAGCGGGCGGAATAAGTCGAAAAAACGAAGTCGATATTCTCTTTCGTCGGCGCGAGTTTTTCGGCGGTATATCCGTCCGTCGGCTTTTTAACGTCGCCGTATCTGACTTGCCGAACGCGTTTTACTCTGTTCATATACGGAAAAAGCCTTTTCGCCGCGCAGATCTCTTCTTCGCTCGAACACGTCAGTATCACGGGATCTTTTAAAATTTTGAGTATTCTCTCCGCGGTTTCCCCGTCTTTCGTTCCGAATATAACCGGTATGCCGCCGTAAACGAGCAAAAGTCCGTCTTTCTCGGCGTAGAGAATTTCCGTTTCCTTTTCTTCCAAAAAGTATTCGATATGCGCGAAAGGTCGGTCGGAATTTTTAAACGCCGAATAAATCTCTTTTCTTTCCAACATTTTTCGATCCTCTCCGAACTGATACTTATATTCTGAACTGATATTTATATAACGTCGCGTATATTCCGTCTTTTTTGATCAACTCGTCGTGCGTTCCGCGCTCTTCCACGCCGTCCGTACCTATCACTATTATTTCGTCCGCGTTTTTCACCGTGGAAAGCCTGTGCGCGACGACGAGAGTCGTCCTGCCCTCGGAAAGCCGTTCGAGCGCGTCCTGTATCTGCATTTCCGTCACGTTGTCGAGCGCGCTCGTCGCCTCGTCGAGAATAAGTATAGGCGGATTTTTGAGAAACGCGCGCGCTATCGCTATCCTCTGTTTCTGACCGCCCGAAAGTTTTACGCCCCTCTCGCCCGTGAAAGTGTCGTAACCTTTATCGAGCGAGACTATAAAATCGTGTATGTTCGCGAGTTTCGCCGCCTCTTCTATCTCTTCGTCCGTCGCGTCGAAATTCCCGTAGGCGATATTCTCTTTTATCGTGCCCGTAAAGATGAATACGTCCTGCGCGACTATGCCTATATTTTTACGCAAATCGTACAGGCTTATATCCCTCGTGTCCGTTCCGTCTATCGTTATCCTGCCGCCGTCTATCTCGTAAAATCTCGGAATAAGGTTGCAAAGCGTGGTCTTTCCGCCGCCCGACGGTCCGACCAAAGCGACGGTTTTCCCCGCGGGAATATCGAGATCGAGATTTTTGAGAATAAGACTCTTTTCGTCGCCGCTTTCCTTTTTATATCTGAAACTCACGTCGTCAAAGACTATATGCCCGTCGAACTTCTCCGCTCTCGCGGGATCCGCCGATTCTCTTTCGGGCGGTATCGCCATTATTTCCAGAAATCTCTTAAAGCCCGTCGCTCCGTCCTGTATCTGCTCGAAAATGTTTACGAACGTCCTGATCGGCGTTATCATCATCGCGATATAGAGGACGTAAGTCGTCAGATCGCCCGAATCTATAAATCCGTAATAGAAAAACAGACCGCCCGACGCGAACGCGACGAGGTATAAAAAATCCATAGAGAAATTCATCGCCATATGGAATTTCGCCATAGACCCGTACTGCATTTGTTTGGCTTTGCCGTAAGCCTTATTGGCGACCGAAAATCTCTCGTTTTCGTGCTCTTCGGCGGTGTAAGCCTTCGCCACTCTTATGCCGGAAACCGCGCTTTCGACCGCGGCGTTTATTTCAGCCGTCCTTTCCCTCGACTTTTCCGAAGCGCGCATAAGGTCTTTCCTTCTCGCCGCCGCGAGAAACAGCACGAGCGGAATTATCGCGAGGTTTATAAGCGCGAGCCTGTAATCTATTACGCCTATCATAACGACCGCGCCTACGAGGCTCGCGAAAGACAGGAACACGTCTTCGGGACCGTGGTGAGCGAGTTCGGACACCTCGAAAAGATCGTTTATCAGTCTGCTCATCACCGAGCCCGTTTTGGTCTCGTCGTAATAGGAAAACGGAAGTTTCTGCAAATGCCCGAAAAGTTCCCTTCGCATATCCGCCTGTATTCTCACGCCGACGGCATGTCCGAAATACGTTATGATATAGTGAAGCGCCGCTTTGAGCGCGAATATGCCGAGAAGCGCGCCCGACCAGATAAGGATAAAGTCGAGTTGTTTGGTCCTTATAACCGTTCCCGTGACTTTCGGATAAACGAGGTTTATCGCCGACACGAGAAAGGCGCAGAATATGTCGAGTATGAAGAGTTTTAAGTGAGGTTTATAATACCTCGCGAATTTTCTAATCATAGAGTAAGTCGTCCGAAACGTTCTTATAGAATAATTTTTCCACCTGTCTTTTCGTTTTCGCGAGCGGAAGAAGCCACATAAGTTTCGCGA
>CADBSX010000056.1 GCA_902797515.1 uncultured Eubacteriales bacterium
AGAAAAAGAGATGCCCGATTTCAAAAACGGGGATATAATCGTTTACGTAACGCACGCGAACGTTCTTCTTTCGTACTGTTTAAAGAGCGAGGCGGACGTTTTCGGCAGCGACATCGGATAATTTTAAAGGACAGGATATTAAAAATGAAAAGAGAAGAAGTAAAAGAAAATCTCAAATGGAAAACCACCGACGTTTTCAAAGACGCCGAGGAATTCGACGCGGCTTTGGACGCCGTATCGAAAAAAGTCGATTTTTCGGCTTACGAGGGCAAACTCGGCGATAAGGAAACGCTTTTAAAGTGCCTTAAAGAAATGGACGAGGCGGACGGCGATCTCGAAAAACTCGACGTTTACGCCTATATGCTCAAAGACCTCGACACGAGGGATCAGACGGCGGCGGCGATGATGGCGAGAGTAGAGGACGTTATAGTCGCCTATTCCGCTTCGACGTCTTTTATAACGCCCGAACTCACGGCTCTTCCGGAAGAATATCTTGCGGAAACGATAAAAGATCCGAGATTTTCCGATTACGACTATATGCTCGCGAGAATACTGAAAGGAAAATCGCACGTTTTGTCGAAAGAGACGGAAAACGTACTCGCGCTCGGCGGCAAGGTTTACGGCGGATTTCACGATATATTCACTATGATAGACAACGCGGACATGCCTTTCCCCGAAATAGAGCATAACGGCGAGAAGATAAGAGTAACGCACGGGACGTACAGCGTGTGTATGCAGTCCGAGGACAGAGAACTCCGCGAAAAGGCGTTCAAAGCGTATTATAACGCGTATATTTCGCTTATCAACACCATTTCCGCGACGTATATAGGCAGCGTAAACAAAGACGTGTTTATGGCGAAAGCGAGAAAATACGACGGATGCCTCGGCATGGCTCTCGAAAACGAGGACGTTGACAGAAAAGTTTACGAAAATCTGCTCGAAAGCGTGAACGAGGGCTTGCCCGTCCTTCACAGATACATAAAGGACAGAAAGAATATCCTCGGCGTGAAAGAACTTCATATGTACGACGTTTATACGCCGCTCGTTGAGAACGCTGATATAAAACTCGGCTACGAAGAGGCTTTCGAACTCGTAAAAAAAGGACTTGCCCCGCTCGGACAAGACTATATAAACACTCTTCAGAAAGCGCACGACGAAGGTTGGATAGACGTGGAGGAAACGGAGGGAAAGAGAAGCGGCGCGTACAGCATAAGCGTATATAAACTGCCGCATCCTTACGTGCTTTTAAACTACAAGCCGACGAGTCACGACGTATTCACGATAGCGCACGAACTCGGACACGCGATGCACTCTTTCAAATCCGAAAGCGTTCAGCCGAAAGCGAAAGCCGATTACAGGATATTCGTCGCGGAAGTCGCGAGCACGGTGAACGAAGTATTGCTTTTAAAATATCTTCTCAAAACCGAAAAAGACGTCAGACTCAAAAAATATCTGTGTTCTTATTATATGGATATGATAAGGACCACGCTTTTCCGCCAGACAATGTTCGCGGAATTCGAGTATATAGCGCACGATGCGGCGGAAAAGGGTATCCCCGTAACGAAAGATTACCTGTGCGAAAAATATCTCGGATTAAACGAGAAATATTACGGAAAAGACATAGTTTCCGACGAGGAAATCGCTTACGAGTGGGCGAGGATCCCGCATTTTTACAGCGCGTTCTACGTATATAAATACGCGACGGGCATAGTGAGCGCGATATCCATCGCCGAGAGGATATATAACGAGGGCGAAAAAGCGGTAAAGGACTACTTCGGATTTTTGTCCGCCGGCGGTTCGACCGATCCCGTAAGCATACTTAAACTCGCGAGAGTCGATCTTACGAAGAAAGACGCGTTCAAAGTCGCGATGAAATCGTTTGAAGAAACTTTGGACGAATTCGAGAAACTTTGATGAAATTTTAAAGAGGAAACAGAAATGCCGAAGACAAACGCCAACGTAATGCCGTACAGTTTAGAGGCGGAGCAATCCGTACTCGGCAGCGTGCTTATCGACATGGAAATACAGTTCGATATTATTTCCAAACTGAAAGAGACCGATTTTCACCTTGAATCGCACAAGTTGATTTTTTCGGCGATGAGCGAAATAATATCCAGAAACAATCCCGTGGATCTCGTCACTCTTTCCGACGAAATGGAAAGGTCGGCGACGCTCGAACGCGCGGGCGGGATAGAGTATCTCACGAAACTCGCGGGGATAACTCCTTCCGCGGCGAATTACGAACACTATCTCGATATAGTAAAGCGCGACGGAACGCTCCGTCAACTTATAAGGAGCGCGAACAAGATAGTCGAGGACGCTTCCACTTCGTCCGACAGCAACAGGTCGCTGGCGCTCGCGGAAAAGAGCATTTACGATATATCCGAAAACCTCGATTTGAGCACTCTCGCGAACGTGAACACCAAACTCGACGACGTGCTTACGAAATTCGAGAACATACAGAAAGACAAGAATTATTTTCAGGGCTTAAAGACGGGATTTACCGAACTCGACAGGTTGACGCAGGGACTTCACGTCGGCAACCTTATAATTCTCGCGGCTCGCCCGTCCGTCGGTAAAACCACGCTCGCTATGAACATAGTCGAAAACATAGCGATAAGAGAAGGCGCGGTGTGCGCGGTATTCGCTCTCGAAATGACGAGGGAAGAACTCGCGCAGAGGATGCTTTGCTCGATAGCGGGCATATCCGGACAGAACGCCGTAGAGGGAAAACTCCGCGAAGAAGACTGGCAGAAACTCTGGAACGCGAAGAGGATTTTAAAGAATACGAAGATATTTATCGACGATTATCCGATAGCGACTTGCAGGGATATAACGTCAAAGTGCAGAAGGCTCAAAGCCAGAGAGGGAAGGCTCGACCTCGTCGTGGTCGATCATATCCAGCTTATGGACGCGGTAAAGGGAAAAGACAGCAGACAGGCGGAAATAACCGAGATTTCGAGGGGACTTAAAAATCTCTCGAAAGATTTAAACGTTCCGGTCCTCGCGCTTTCGCAGTTAAATCGTCAGGTCACGTCGAGAAAGGGGAGGCCGATGCTTTCCGATCTTCGCGAATCGGGCTCGATCGAGCAGGACGCGGATATAGTTATGTTTATCCACCGTCCCGATATAGACGCCGATCCGAAAGAGATCGAAAGCGGAAAGATACAGAAAAACGTCGCCGAGATAATAATGGCGAAAAACAGGGCGGGCGAGTGCAGGAATTTTGAACTCGTATTTAAAGGCGAGCAGTCGAAATTCATAAACAAGCCGTCGGGATATATGAGCGATATAACCGCGCCGAAATCGAAATCGGACTATAAACCGATAGACGACGGCTCTTCCGTTCCCGCTCCCGAACCGCCCGTGGAAGAACCTGTCGAGGCGGGCGACGAATTCAACGATATATTCTGATGTACGATACCGAAATACTTAAAATCGACGAAAGATCGCTTGAACTCGCCAAGAAATATATTTTAAGCGGCGAACTCGTCGCGTTCCCGACCGAAACGGTTTACGGGCTCGGAGCGCTCGCGACCGACGACGGGGCGATAAGAAAAATTTACGAGGCGAAAGGCAGACCGTCGGACAATCCTTTGATAGTGCACGTTTACGACGGATACGATATAGAAAGGCTCGTAAAAATCGGAAACGACTACGCGAAAAGGCTCGCGAAAGCCTATATCCCCGGACCTCTGACTATGGTCTATAAAAGCAAGGGGATAGTGAGCAAAGTCGCGACTTGCGGGCTCGATACCGTCGGGATAAGAGTTCCGTCGGACGAAAACGCGCAGAGGTTTTTAAGAGCGGTCGGCGTTCCGATAGCTGCGCCGAGCGCGAACGCGTCGAAACACACGAGTCCCGTGACCGCTATGCACGTTTACGAGGATCTTAAAGGAAAGATACCGCTTATCCTCGACGGCGGAAAGTGCGCGGGCGGGATAGAGAGTACCGTGCTCGACGTTACGGGCGAAACTCCCGTAATTCTCCGCAGCGGGCTCGTCACGGGCGAAATGATAGAGAGGATCGTCGGGAACTGCGAATACTCGAAAAATCTTCCGACCGACAAGGCGAGAGCCCCCGGGATGAAATATCGGCATTATACGCCGAAGTGCGAAACCGCGCTTTTTAAAAGGGACGAAACGGAGAAGGCGAAAAGGCTTTATTCCGAATACGAAAAAGCGGGGAAAAGAGCGTGTTATTTGTGCGATAACGAGTTGGCGGAAAAACTCGACGGCAATAAACTTTTGCTCGGAAGAACGGGAGAAGAGATAGCGGCAAATCTATACGATAAGTTGCACGAGGCGGAAAAGATAACCGATATTCTTATCGCTTTCGAGGTGGATACGGGCAGCGATATAGACGTCGGAATAATGAACAGGCTGACGAAAGCGTGCGACGGGGCGAGATTCATCCCGTAACGCCGCGTTCCGCTTGATTTTTGAAATTCCTGCG
>CADBSX010000057.1 GCA_902797515.1 uncultured Eubacteriales bacterium
CGCTCTCGAAACCACGCTCGAAATAGCGGACAAATGCGACTTCGCTTTCGTTTACGGGCATTATATGTTCCCGCATTACAAGCCCGAAACGGGGGACGAGCCTCTTACGTACATCCGCAAACTTATCGACGAGGGGATAAAGAAGAAATACGGAACGGAAACGAAAGAGATACGCGACCGTATCGAAACGGAACTCGCGGTAATAGTCAAACAAGGTTTCGTCGAATACTTCCTGATAGTGTGGGACTACATCAACGCGGCGAAAAAAATGGGCATCTCGGTAGGTCCGGGGAGAGGCTCGGGCGCGGGCTCGATAGTCGCGTACCTTATCGGGATAACCAACATAGATCCCCTTAAATACGACCTCTACTTCGAGAGATTTTTAAATCCCGAAAGAGTTTCCGCGCCCGACTTCGACGTCGATTTCGAGGATTCGAGGCGGCAGGAAGTAATAGACTACGTAAAGAGAAAATACGGCGAGGACAGCGTCTGCAAGATAGTGACTTTCGGCACTATGGCGGCTAAAAACGCGGTCAAGGACGTCGGAAGAGTTCTTCGGCTTCCCTATTCCGAAACGGACAGAGTTACCAAGGCTATCCCGAATAAACTCGTCAGAAAAAGCGCGAAAGGGGAAGATATAGAACTCAAACGCCCGAATATATTGATGAAAGTATTCGGAAAATACCGTCCGAAAGAAGACGCGAAGGACTACGGCGTGGATTTTTCCGTCCGCGAACTTACGGAAATATACGAGAGCGATCCCGAGATAGCCCGTACCGTGGATATAGCGATAAAACTCGAAGACTCGCCGAGGCAGGCGAGCACGCACGCGTGCGGCGTTATAATCGGCGCGGATATACTCGACCGCCATATGCCGCTCGGCAGAAACGGCGAGGATATAACGAGTCAATACACGGGCGTGCAACTCGAACACCTCGGTTTCCTCAAAATGGACTTTTTGGGGCTTCGCAACCTTTCCGATATAAAGATGGCGATAGAGTACATAAAGGAAAACCACGGCGTAGAGATAGATTTCGACAAATCGACCTACGACGATCCGAAAGTTTTCGAGTATATGTCCACGGGAAACACCAAAGCCATATTCCAACTCGAATCCGCGGGCTTTCAGAGGTTCATGCGGCAACTCCGCCCGACGAGCATAGAAGATATAGTCGCGGCGGTGTCTCTATACCGCCCCGGACCTATGGATTCGATACCTCGTTTCGTGGAGTGCAAGCACAATCCCGAAAAGGTGTTTTACGCTCATCCCCTTTTAGAGCCTATTTTAAAACAGACTTACGGCTGTATCGTGTATCAGGAACAGGTAATGCGTATCGTTCAGGACCTCGCGGGATATACGCTCGGTCAGGCGGATATGGTCAGGCGCATGATGGGCAAGAAGAAAGTGGACGAGATGGTCAAAGAAGAGGCCGTCTTTATCCACGGCAAGCCCGAAACGGTCGATTCGCACGGAAAGGTATCGAAAGCGATAGACGGATGCTTGAAACGGGGCGTTCCCGAAGAAGTCGCGAGAGGCATATGGAACGAAATGAAAGACTTCGCGAAATACGCCTTCAACAAATCACACGCGGCGGCGTATTCGCTTATAACCTATCAGACGGCGTATCTCAAATATTATTACGAACCTGAATTTTTAACTTCCGTCCTCAATAACCGCATAACGGTGATGGACGAGATAAAGAATTATATTCAATACGCGAAAGACGAGGGAATACAGATCCTTCAGCCCGATATAAACGAGAGCGTCGGCTATTTCAGCGTTAAAGACGGAAAGATAAGGTACGGTCTCGCCGCCATAAAAGGCATAGGCATTTCCGCTATCGACAGCATAGTGAGAGAAAGAGAGGAACACGGAAAATATACTTCTTTCGAGAACTTCATATCCCGTTGTGAGAGCAAGGTGCTCAATAAGCGGTTGGTCGAAAACCTGATTTACGCGGGCGCGTTCGACAAACTCGGCAGAAAGAGGACGCAGATGCTCGCCGTCGCCGACGAACTTATAAACAGAGTCGCGATGATAGCAAAGCAGAGGGAAAGCAGTCAGATAAGCCTTTTC
>CADBSX010000058.1 GCA_902797515.1 uncultured Eubacteriales bacterium
AAAGGACGAGAAGTTCACTTACGCCGATTTTCAGGAATATATTTCCGAGGGCTGTTATTCTCTCGACGAGGCGTCGCCCGTCGTTATAAAGAGCCATATAATGAGTTTTGCGAAGTACAATATAGTCTTTTTCAAACCGTCGGACTTTATCGAGAGCGTCGATTTCGATAAAATGTCCGTCGAAAACCTTCTTAAATGAACTGAAATTCAAAAAAATCCGAAAACGCGGGAAACCGCGTTTTTCTTTTTGTGTTTTTAAGTAAAATTTAGTTAGCGATGATAAAATAAGCGCATAAACGAGTGAGGAATAGGCAATGGACGGGAAAAAAGTTCTTATAGCGGAAGAAGACAGAGATTTCGCGGCGGCTATGGAACGGGCGTTCGGGAAACGGGGATGTCCGGTCGATAAGGTTTACGACGGCGTTCAGGCATTGAACGCTTTCGGCGAGACGGAATACGATCTGTTCGTCTGCGACGGCAGACTTTCGAGATTTTCGGGGGAAAACGCGATAGCGGAATATGCGGCGAGATACGATTCTCCCGTAATATATTTGCCCGAAAGCGGTTTCGTAGGTGTCGGCGCGTTTGCCGACAATTTCGGATTTGCGGAAATTCTTTTCCGACCTTTTACCGAAAGCGATCTGATACGGGCGGCGGAGAAGTGTTTTTCGGCGAGAGAAAGAGAGAACGTCGCGTACGGAAACGTCGTATTGTCCTTTAAAACGGGAAAGATATTTTCGGAAATCGGAGAAGAAAGAATTACTCTTACCGAGGCGGAACTGTTTGAAAAAACAGTTGCGGGCGAAAAAACGGATGAAAAGGGATACGGATTTACGACGATATATTCCGCTGCCCTCGCGCTCGATCGCAAACTCGAAAAAATCGGTTCGGATTTGCACGTAAAAAACGGGATCGGTCAAAGATCATGATTAAAAAATTAAAGGTAAAATTCATAGTTACGTCGATAGCGGCGATCGCGGTACTGCTTTTTTCGATTCTCGCGGCGATAAATGCGGCGAATTTCGCGCTCGTCGCGTCCGACGCGGACAAGATAATATCTTCGATAGCGGCGGAGGGCGGAAAATTCGGAACGCCCGACAGACCTTCCGACGGCGAGTTTTCCGGAAGAGGACCTATGGGACCGAAGTCTCCCGAAACGAGTATGACTACGAGGTATTTCACCTTTGCTTTCGACGAGGACGGAAACTCGGAAGAGGTGGCTTTCAATCTGTTTGCGGTAAGTCCCGAAGAGGCTCGCTTATGGGCGGAGAGTTTAAAGGATAAGCGCGGCGGCTGGACGAGGACTACGTACAGATTCGGCGTTTACGAAAACGGCGGAAAGACGTACGTCACAGTGATAGATCAAGGCAGAGAACTTCTGCCGTCGTTCAGAGTTTTACGGGCTTCGCTTATAGGCTCTGCGGTCGGACTTGCCGTTTCGCTCGCGGTTCTTGTCTTTCTTTCCGGTAAATTCGTCGCTCCGATAGTCGAAAGCGATAAAAAGCAAAAGAAATTCGTTTCGGAAGCGGCGCGGGAAATGAATATTCCTATAACGGTTATCGCTTTGGATAAAGAGCGCGTAAAAGAGGAATACGGCGAAAGCGAGGCGACTCGTTCCATAGACAAACAGACCGACAAACTCGCCGCTCTCGCCCTTAAACTCAACGAGTTGCTCGTATTTGAAAAGAGCGACGTGTCGAGGGAAACGGTCGATATGACCGCGCTCACGGAAAGCGTCTTTTCCCGTTTCGCCGAGACGTTCGGGAAGAGGGGCGTTACGGCGGAAACGAATATAGAACGGGGCGTTACGTATTCCGGCGACGAGGGCATGCTGTCGAAAGCGATATACGAGATAGCGTCGAACGCCGCGAAATTTGCGAAAACCTACGTGAAAGTCAGGCTCGGAGAAGAAAACGGACGAGTGACGCTTATCGTCGAAAACGACGCGGATATCGTCGGAAACGGGGATCTCGATACGGTGTTCGAGAGATTTTACAAAGGCTCGGACGAATACGAGGGCAAAGGGCTCGGACTATCGATGGTAAAAGAGATAATCGGTCTGCATAAGGGCAGAGTGATGGCCGGATCCGAGGACGGAAAATTCATAATAAAGGCGGAACTCTGAAATGGCGGGACCTATAGTTACGATGAAGAGATACGAGGTCAAATACGTGCTCACCGAAAGTCAGTCCGCCGCACTTCG
Source organism: uncultured Eubacteriales bacterium (assembly GCA_902797515.1). Lineage (GTDB taxonomy): Bacteria > Bacillota > Clostridia > Christensenellales > Borkfalkiaceae > UBA10281. Next base: position 2,204 of record CADBSX010000058.1, read on the forward strand.
CGAAAAACTCAAAGGGCATATGGAGATAGACTCCTACGGACTTACTTCGATAGCCTCGCTTTATTACGATACGCCCGATTACAGGCTTATAAGGACGTCGATAGAAAAGCCGTCTTTCAAGGAAAAGATAAGGTTGAGATCCTACGGACTCGCCTCCGAAAATTCCACGGTTTTTCTCGAACTCAAAAGAAAGGCTTACGGAATAGTTTACAAAAGGCGCGTGCCGACTACGCAGAAAGCCGTCGAAAAATTTTTCAATTACGAGGGCGACGTCTGCGCCGACGGACAGATAGCGAGAGAGATAGCGTATTTCAGAGGTTATTATAAAAAACTCGTACCGTCGTGTCTGATTATTTACGACAGAACCGCTTATTTCGAGCCGTGCGGCGATCTTCGGCTGACGATAGATTACGATCCGAGGTATCGCGTCGAGAGGTTGGATCTCTCGTCGGGCATGGACGGTATATCCCTTTTACCGAAGGGCTCGGCGATACTCGAAGTAAAGGTGCAGGAGGCGATGCCTCTGTGGCTTTCCGCGATACTTGCGGAACTGAAGATTTATAAAGGATCTTTTTCCAAATACGGAGAAGCGTGTAAACAACAAGCGATAAAACAGGCGGCTTTAAAAAACTTACCGAACGCCGCCGAAAGGAGAAACGATTATGTTTGATTCTATTTTTTCGACGAGAACGAGCGCGGGATCGATATTTCTGATGGTAGGACTTTCCGTCGCGTACGGTTTTGTCTCGGCGTTTATAGCGTCGCTTAAACTCCGATCCGGCAAAGGTTATTTTATTACCGTTGCGCTTATTCCGTCCGTCGTTTCGGTTTCGTTCGCGTTTTTGAACGTAATGCTCAAAAACGACACGACTTCCGCTATAACGGGCATAGCGGCGATCATGGTCGGCATGGGACTTATAAGATTCCGTTCCGCGCAGGGGAAAGCCGAAGAGATGCTTATGCTTTTCGTCTCGGTCGTAACGGGCGCGCTGAACGGACTCGGATACGTAGGCTACGCCGGTATATTCGCCGTCGCCCTGCCTCTTCTGTTCGTAGGGCTGTTCTCGCTGAACGTGCTTAAAAACAGGCGGCTGTCGGGCGAAAAACTTCTTAAAATAACCATTCCCGAAAATCTCGCGTATTCAGACGCTTTCGCCGATACTTTCGGGCACTATCTGAAAGAATACGAACAAGTCGGCGTAAAAACCACGGGCATGGGCTCGATGTTCCGCATCTCGTACAGAATAGTAATGAAAGACGAGAAAGAAGAAAAAGAAATGATCGACGAATTGAGGATAAAGAACGGCAATCTCGAAATTTCCGTTCTTCCTTACGTCGAAGACGCAAAAGCGCTGTGATAAGCGCAGATTAAAAAGAGGAGATTAAAGATATGAAAAAATTAAGAAATCTGTTTTTGACGGCGGTTTTATCCCTCGCTCTTCCGACGCTCTGTTTCTGTTCGTCGGGCGGCGATAACGCGTCTTTGACCGAATATACTACGACGGGAACGGTCGTATCTTCCGTCGAAAAAGACGAAAGTCAGTTCGGGAACGCCGACGTACGGGCGGTGGAAACCGACGGCGAAACTTCCGACGCGACGATAACGCTTTCGGGCTCGGCGGGGACGATATCCGATACGACGAGAGGCTCTTCCGGCTCTTCCGTCGAAATAACGTCGAAAGGAACGTATTACGTTTCGGGAAGTTCGGAAAACGTGACGATAATCGTAAACGATACGACGAAATCGGGAACGGTATATCTTTATTTCGACAACGTGACGATGACGAACGCGAAAAACGCCTGCGTTTTCGTCCGCGCGGCGGATAAAACGGTTATCTATCTCGTCGGCGAAAATTCTCTGACAACGACTATGTCGGACGAATATACGGACGGCGAATCGGGCGCGAGCGTTGACGGCGCGATATTTTCGAAAGACGACCTGACGATCAACGGCGCGGACGGCGCGACGCTTTCGGTAAATTCTACTCTTCACGGGATAGTCTCGAAGGACGATCTCAAAATAACGGGCGGCGAAATCGGCGTCACGGCGACAAAAAAAGGGCTTAACGTGAACGACTCTTTGAGGATAGGCGGCGGCAACACGACGATAAATTCGGGAAGAGACGGCGTTCAGATAGAAAACGACGACGGAACTTCGTATTTCTATATGGACGGCGGCGATCTGACGGTGGTCGCAGGCTACGACGGGATCAACGTAAAGGGAACGGAAAGTTACGTTCAACTCGCGGGCGGAACTGTCGGGATAACCGCGCCGTCGGGCGGATCGGGCAAATCGAAGAGCGGTTCCGTCTCGCAGAAAGGTCTTAAATGCGACGGCGATATAATGATAGGAGACGTAAGTCTTACCGTTTCGAGCGCGGACGACGCGGTCCACAGCGGGGCGACCGTATCCGTCACGGGCGGGACTCTCGAACTCTCGTCTTCCGACGACGGAATACACGCCGATTCTACGATTTCGGTTTCGGGCGGCGAAATAACCGTCAAAAAATCCTACGAGGCGATAGAGGCGTTCGTGATCGGCGTTACGGGCGGAAAGATAGACGTCACGGCGTCGGACGACGGTTTTAACGCGGCGGGAGACACGCAGAGCGGAGATACCGACGCTTACGGTTGGCGGAACACTTCTTCTTCGGGGACTCTTACGATTTCGGGCGGCGAGATAACGGTGAACTGTTCGGGCGACGGGCTCGACAGCAACGGTAAACTTACCGTAAGCGGCGGCGCGGTTTACGTTTTCGGACCCGCTTCCGCGGGCAATTCCGCTCTCGACAGCGACGGCGGAACGACGGTATCGGGCGGAACTCTCGTCGCCGTCTGCCGCGAGGCTATGGACTCGTCCGCCTTTACGCAGCCCGTTATATCCGCGAACGTATCCCTTTCGGCCGGGACTTCGGTCGTCGTCCTCGGCGTGGAATTCGTCTCGCCGAAAGCGTATGCGTCGTGTATCGTTTTCGTTACTTCTCCCGACTTTAAAAACGGATCTTCATATACGCTCTCTTACGGCTCTTCGAGCGTGAGCGTGACGGCGACCACGGGAACGGTCGGCGGAAATGCGGGAGGCTTCGCCGGCGGCATGGGCGGCGGCATGGGCGGACGCAGATAATCCGATCTCGGCTGTTTTTTCGGGGCGGTCGCGTCAGGACGGAAAGTCCTGACGCGACCGCCCCC
>CADBSX010000059.1 GCA_902797515.1 uncultured Eubacteriales bacterium
ACAGTCTTTAAAAGATAGCGGGATATCGCAGGTGGAATTAGCGAAAAAAACGGGCTTGTCGCAAGGAATAGTGAATAATTATTGCACGGGAAGGCGCGAGCCGTCTTTGGACGCGCTTATTCTTATCTGCAAGGCTCTCGACGAGAGCGCGGATTATTTGCTCGGCATAGAGGATTGACGGGACGGCGGGAAACTCGCGTCCCGTTTTTTTTCGTTTTTTATCGGGAAAGTTTTTTGAATACGGCGGGAGTTACGCCGAACTGTTTTCCGAAAACTTTGCAGAAATACGCGGGATCGGAAAATCCGCACTCCATCGCGATCTCTCCGACGCTTTTTTTCGTTTCCGAGAGCAGTTTTTCGGCGTGCCTTAACCGTACCTTGTTTAAAAATTTATTGAAAGACAGTCCGAGTTCTTCCGAAAAAAGTCGGCAGAGGTAGTATTTTGAAATATAAACCGCGTTCGCGACTTCTTCGAGGGAAGATACGGTCGCGAAGTTTTCCGAGACGTAGTTCACCGCTTTGATTACGGTCGAGTTTTCGGACGGCTGTATTTTTCCCGCGCTCTCGGAATTGCCGAGTATCGATAAAAATCCCGTAAGGGATAAAAACGCGGCGTCCCCGTTCCCCTTTTTTATCGCCTTGTCAGCGTCCGAAATAAGAGCGAGGGCGCTTTTGAAATCGCGTTCGTCGGGGCGTATTACTTTTTTATCGGAAAAGCCGAGAAAGAGCGGTCTCGCGCGCTCGGTCAGGTATTCGGACAAAAATCCGTCGTCGAAACAGACGAGTATCCTCTCTCCGCCCATGCCTTTGGTCGTCTTGTGAAAGACGCCCTTTTTTATTATCGCGACGTCGCCTTTTTGCATATCGTAGATCCCGCCGTCGATAATATATTTCTGCGTTCCCGTCGTCAGGACGTATATCTCGTGGTATTCGTGATAGTGCAGACTGTCCATCGCGGATATCGAGTGAGTTTTCGATATTTCGAGCATAGTTTTAAAAACCTCTTCAATTTAGCAATATTTTACTATATTTTGAATAAAAAAGCAATATATTTATTGAAATATTTTAAAAACGGTGGTATAATTTTACCGAAATAAAAAAGAGAGGCGTAAATTATGATATATAGCGGAGAGCGCGGGCACGAAAAGGTGAGCGATATAAAGATCGCTTATATCGGCGGCGGCTCGCGCGGCTGGGCGTGGGGACTTATGAGCGATATTCTGTCTTTCGACGATATAAGCGGCAGAGTAAGTTTATACGATATAGACCGCGCCGCGGCGGAAAGGAACGAGATAATAGGCAATAAATTCAACGGGGCGAAAGGCGCGAAAACGCATTGGGATTATTCGGTCGCGGACACTCTCGAAGAGTCGCTTTGCGGCGCGGATTTCGTTATAATTTCCATAATGCCCGGGACTTTCGACGAGATGGAATCGGACGTTCATGCGCCCGAAAAATACGGGATATATCAATCGGTCGGAGACACGGTAGGGCTCGGCGGAATTATCCGCGCGCTGCGCACCGCGCCTATGTTCGAGACGATAGGAAAGGCGATAAAGAAATGCTGTCCGAAAGCGTGGGTGATAAATTACACTAATCCGATGACGCTCTGCGTGAAAACGCTTTACAGAGTATTCCCCGAAATAAAGGCGTTCGGATGCTGCCACGAAGTTTTCGGAACTCAGGCGTTTCTTACTTACACTTTAAAAGAGATATACGGCATAGACGGCGTTGACAGAAAGGAAATAAAGACGGAAGTCGTCGGAATAAACCACTTTACGTGGATAACGAAGGCGCAGTACAGGAATATAGACCTTCTCGAAGGCTATAAAAAATTCGTCGAAAAGTACGCAGAGACGGGATACAGACCGGAAGGCGATGACAAGACGGAAAACTGGCTCAAATTCCCCGGCTCGACGGGACACAGAGTAAAAATGGATCTCTTCCGCAGATACGGTTATATAGCGGCGGCGGGGGATCGGCATCTCGCGGAATTCTGCCCCGGGAATTGGTATCTCAAAGATCCCGAAACGGTGAAGAAATGGCAGTTCACTTTAACGCCCGTATCTTACAGAAAAGAGGACCTGAAAGCGAGGTATAAAAGGAGCGACGACCTGATAAGCGGGAAAGAGGAAGTCGCGCTCGCAAACACCGGCGAAGAGGGCGTTATGCAAATTCGGGCGATACTCGGACTTTCCGATCTCGTGACGAACGTCAATATGCCGAACAGAGGGCAGATACTCAATCTCCCGCTCGGCGCGGTGGTCGAGACGAACGCGGCGTTTTCGCTCGGAAAGGTAAATCCCGTATGCACGGACGGAATACCGAAGGAAATTTATTCGCTCGTATCCCGCGTAGTCGCGGAACAGGAGGCTCTCGACAAGGCTATCGCGGATCGCGATCTCGACGAGGCGTTCGCCGTGTTTTTAGCCGATCCGCAAATGCGGACGGGACTTGAAAACGCGCGGGAACTTTTCGATACGATGATAAATAACACGAAAAAATATTTAAGCGAATATTTTAAAGGAGAATAAAATGTTGAGAATAGACGGCGACGAGTGCCACGAATTTTTAATGAAAAAGAACTCGCCTAAACTCGCTTTCGACGCGAAAAAGGACTTCGGCAAATGGCGGAAAGAGTTGAGAAAAAAACTCGCGGAACTGACGGGCTATGAAAAAATAGCGGAAAACGCCTGTCCGCTTTCGCTCACGGTCGAAGAGGACGTGAAAACGGACGGTTACAGGCGCGTTCGGTTCGTGTTCCAGAGCGAATACGGCTCGAACGTTCCGTGTTATCTTCTTATCCCCGATACGGGAAAGGAAAAATATCCGCTCGCGATACTTTTGCAAGGGCATACTTCGGGATTCCACCTTTCGGTAGGACTGCCGAAACCGACCGACGGAAGATTTATAGGCGGGGAATTCCCCGAACGGAACTTTTTCGGCGTTCAGGCGGTGAGAGAGGGATACTGCGCGCTCTGTATAGAACAGAGGGCTTTAGGCGAGAGGATGACGAGAAGATACGATCCCTCTTACCGAATGTGCGATTTCGTCGCGCTCGGCGCGATCCTGATGGGCAGGACGGTAATAGGCGAAAGGGCGTGGGACGTGTCGAGAGCGATAGACGCGGTAGAGGCGAATTTCGGTATGGTCGATACCTCAAACATAGTCCTCGCCGGGCATTCGGGCGGCGGCACGGCGACTTTTTATACCGCGTGTCTCGACGACAGGATAAAGGTATGCGCGGTCGCAGGCGCTTTCTGCACTTACGACTTATCGATCCTTTCCGTGTATCATTGCCCGTGTAATTATATCCCGTCGGCTTACGAGTATTTCGATATGGGCGACCTCACGGGGCTTATCGCGCCGAGGCGGCTTATAGTATGCAGCGGCGACACGGACACGATTTTTCCGAGAAAGGGCGTCGAAACAGCCTATAAAACCGCCGAAAGAGTGTTTGAAAAAGCGGGCGTTCCCGACAATTGCAGGCTGGTCAGAATGCCGTGCGGACACGAGTGGCGCGCGTCTATGATCTGGAAAGCGATAAACGAAGAAACCGAAAAGGCCGCGAAGGAAAACAAATAAAAGCGAATATTA
>CADBSX010000060.1 GCA_902797515.1 uncultured Eubacteriales bacterium
AATTACCGTGAAAATCCCGCGCTTATAAACGCGGTGTTGCAGTATATCTGTATGCAAAAAGGCAAGAACGTATCCGTTATGATGCCTTACGCCGACTCCCTGAAATATTTTGCGGACTGGTATTGCCAGATATGGGCGGAGTCGCTCGGAAAGGAAGTAAACGGCGACGGAACGGCAATATACGCTGGGCAGACGCCCGTCAAATCGCTCGGCGTTACCGATCAGCACAGTCAGGTTCAACTTTACACCGAAGGACCTTTCGACAAGGCTGTGACTTTCCTCGCGGTCGAAAAGTACAGGAGCGAAGTCGTGATACCGGAAGGATGCGAAGATATTCCCGACGTTCATTTCCTTTCGGGGCATACGATGAACGAACTTATTTCCGCGGAGAGGTTCGCGACCGAATACGCGCTCACTAAAAAACACAGAATAAACCATACTATATATCTTCCCGAAGTAAACGCTTTCACGATAGGCGAACTTATCTACTATTTTGAAATGGAAACGGCTTTCGCGGGCGAACTTCTTTATATCGACGCGTACAATCAGCCGGGAGTGGAAGAGGGCAAAAACGCGACTTACGCTCTTCTCGGCAGAAAAGGATACGAAGAGAAGAAGAAAGAACTCGACGCCGCGCCCGAAAAAAACGGGAAATATATAATTTAATTGAAAATTTCGGCATAATGCGGTATAATATTATAAGAAGAAAGATTTTTACAGTGGTGAAAAATGAAAGACGACCTTCAAGAATATCTTTTCCGTCAGGGAACGAATTATAAAACTTACGAATATCTCGGATCTCATTTGGAAAAAGACGGGGCGGTTTTCAGAGTATGGGCGCCCGCCGCTTATTCCGTTTCGGTCGTCGGAGATTTCAATTCGTGGGACGAAAACGCCGACGTCATGGAAAAGGGCGACGGCGGGATATTCGTCAGATATATAAAGGGCGTCAAAGAGTACGACAATTATAAATACGCCGTAAAATCGGCGGCGAGAACGGTTTTAAAAGCCGATCCGTACGCCTATCACTTCGAGACCACGCCCGCGACGGCGTCGAAAGTTTACGATATTTCGGGATACGATTGGAAAGACGGGGAATATCTGACGGATAAGAGGAAGTATTTCCCCGTGCACAATCTTCCCGTCAACGTTTACGAGGTGAATTTACTATCGTTCATAAGAAAGGCGGACGGCGGATATTATTCTTACGGCGAAGTCGCGGAGAAACTTATTCCTTACGTAAAAAACAACGGATATAACTACATAGAGATAATGCCGATAACGGAATTTCCCTTCGACGGCTCTTGGGGCTATCAGGTCACGGGATATTTCGCGGTCACTTCGCGTATGGGGACGCCGAAAGACTTTATGGCTTTCGTGGATAAGTGCCACGCGTCGGGGATAGGCGTTATTCTCGATTGGGTGCCCGCGCATTTTCCGAAAGACGAATTCGGGCTCTACGAATTCGACGGCGGACCGTTGTATGAAAATCACGGCTGGGACAGAAAGGAAAACAAGAATTGGGGAACGCGTCTTTTCGATTACGGAAGGACGGAAGTGCAGTCTTTTCTCGTTTCGAGCGCGCGCTTTTTCTTCGACAAATACCATATCGACGGGATAAGAGTGGACGCGGTCGCCTCTATGCTTTATCTCGATTACGACAGAGCCCCCGGGGAGTGGATCCCGAACGAATACGGCGACAACAAAAATTTAGAGGCGATAGCCTTTATCAAAAAACTCAATAAAGCCGTTCACGACGAATTCCCTTACGCGATAATGGTCGCGGAGGAATCGACGGCTTTCGAGGGCGTTACTAAACCTGTCGAAGAGGGAGGTCTCGGATTTGATTTCAAATGGAATATGGGCTGGATGAACGACGCTCTTTCCTACGTCGCGACCGATCCGTATTTCCGTAAATACGAACACAATAAACTGACGTTTTCGATGATGTACGCCTTTTCCGAACACTATATTCTTCCCGTTTCGCACGACGAAGTGGTGCACGGCAAGAAGTCGCTTTTAGACAAGCAGTTCGGCGATTACGACGATAAATTCGCCGGATTGAGGACGTTTATGGGATATATGATCTCGCATCCGGGGAAAAAACTCATGTTTATGGGCGCGGAATTCGGGCAGTTCAAAGAGTGGGATTATAAGGAAGGTCTCGAATTTTTTCTTAAAAAATATCCCTCGCACCGCAAACTCTCGGTGTTTTTCAGGGAACTCAATCTGTTTTACCTCGGAACGCCCGCGCTTTACGGCGACGACGACGGCTGGGACGGTTTTGCGTGGCTTGCCGCGGACGACGCTTGCGACAACGTGATAGCGTTCGAGAGAAAGTATCGCGGCGAAACTCTCGTTTCGGTGATAAATTTCAGCGGATCGGACAGAGTTTACCGTTTCGGCGCGGAAAAGGGAAAGTACGAGGCGGTTTTCAGGTCGGATATGAAGAGATTCGGCGGCAGAGGCCTTTACAAGAAAAAACTTTACGTCGCGGAAAAGAAAAAATCGCACGGAAAAGACTATTCGGTATCGCTCGGTATCCCGAAACTGTCTTTCGTTTATTTGAAAAAAATATAAAAACATAAAATATGTGGCAAGGAGGTTGAGACTTAAAATGATCAACAAAAAAGAAAGCGTCGCGATGTTGCTCGCGGGCGGACAGGGCAGCAGGCTTTACGCCTTGACGAACAGGATCGCAAAACCGGCGGTTTCGTACGGCGGGAAATACAGAATAATAGATTTTCCGCTGTCGAATTGCGTCAATTCGGGAATAGATACGGTGGGCGTTCTTACGCAGTATCAACCGCTCGTTTTAAACGATTATATCGGAAACGGCGAACCGTGGGATCTCGACAGGTCTTACGGGGGCGTGCATATACTTTCGCCGTATCAGGCGAAACACGGGCAGGAGTGGTATAAAGGCACGGCGAACGCCATATATCAGAACATATCTTTCATAAAGAGTTATAAGCCCGAATACGTGCTTATCCTTTCGGGCGACCATATATATAAGATGAACTACGCGAAAATGATAAGCGCGCACAAAAAGACGGGCGCGGCTTGCACTATCGCGGCGATAAAAGTTCCTCTTTCCGAGGCGTCGAGATTCGGTATAATCAACGTGAAAGAGAACGGCGAGATATACGAATTCGAGGAAAAGCCGAAACAGCCGAAAAGCGACCTCGCGTCGATGGGGATATACGTCTTTTCGGCGGATAAACTCTACGAGTATTTAGAGGCGGACGAGGCTGACGAAAACAGTTCCAAAGACTTCGGCAAAGACGTTCTTCCTAAAATGCTCGCCGCGGGCGAAAAGATGTTCGCTTACACCTTTAAAGGATATTGGAAAGACGTCGGGACGATAAATTCTCTTTTTGAGTCTAATATGGATCTTTTAAACAGGGATTCCGAACTCGATATAAACGATCCGACGTGGAAGATACGTTCGAGAAATCCTATCGCGCCGCCGCAGTATATAGGCGAAAACGGCAGAGCGGTCAATTCAGTAGTCGTTTCGGGCTGCGAAATAGAGGGCGACGTCGAAAACAGCATACTTTCTCACGACGTGACGATAAGGAAAGGCGCGGTCGTCAGGAACTCGATAATTTTCAGCGGGGCGGATATCGGCGAAGGCGCGAAGATAGATTACGCCATAATCGACGAGAACGTGAAGATCGGTAAAAACGCGTCGGTCGGCGAGCAAAATTCCGAAGGCAAGATAAGCGTTATAGGTCGAGACGTAGTCGTTTCCGACGGGGCGAAAGTTCCCGCGGGCGAAATAACGGATAAGGACGTATAAGGGGGACGAGAAAATGAGTGCGCTCGGATTGATTTTTTCAAACATACACGACAACAACATACCTGAACTGACTGCTAAAAGGACCGTGGCTTCGATACCGTTCTGCGGCAGATACCGCCTTATCGACTTCGCTCTCTCTAATATGGTAAATTCGGGGATAGCGAAAGTCGGCGTTATAACGAAGAGCAACTTCCAGTCCCTTATGGATCACGTCGGGAGCGGCAAAGACTGGGATCTCGCGAGGCATTACGGCGGACTTTTCATACTTCCCCCGTTCGGCGTGGTCGAAAACAATTTTCTCTATACGACGAGGCTCGAAGCGCTTAAAAACGTCACGGGATTTCTGAACAAGTCGAGCGAAGACTTCGTGGTCATGAGCGATTCCGATATGGTCTGCAATATGAATTTCAAACCGATAATCGCGTACCACGTCGAAAAGAACGCCGCGATGACTTTCGTTTACGTCGAAAAGGAAAAATACGACGTGGAGAGAAAGCACACGCCGTGTCTTACGATAGAAAACGGAGTGGTAGAGGACGTTTCCTACGGCTCGACCGAAGGAAAAATAAATTTATTTACGAACGTCGTCGTTATAAAGCGCACGCTTCTTATCAGTATGATAAACGAGGCGGTGTCGCACGGTAAGAAACATTTTATTGACGACGTGGTAAAACCGGAACTCTCTTCCGGAAGAGTTTACGCGTATAAACACGAGGGATACTACGAAGAGATAACGTCCTTGCAGAAATATTACGACGAAAATATGAAATTCCTCGATAAAGAAGTCAGGGACGAGGTTTTCAGAAAAGCCAACGTCTATACGAAAGTAAAGGATTCCACGCCTACGGAATACGGCGAAAAGGCGATAGTTAAAAATTCGCTCGTAGCGGACGGATGCCGTATCGAGGGCGAAGTTTACGACAGTATAATTTTCAGGGGCGTTAAGATAGGCAGGGGAACGGTCGTAAGGAACTGTATTTTAATGCAGAACACCATAACGGGCGAGAGCGTGAATTTAAATTGCATAATCGCCGATAAAAACGTGGTAATAAAGGACAGAAGAAATCTTTCGGGCTGTGAAAATCATCCGTTTTTCCTGCCGAAAGGGACCGTCGTTTGATCGCGCCGCATACGCGACGCAAAAACTCCCGCTTTTATAAGGCGGAAAAAATAAGGAGTTAATAATGGAAAAGGAAAAGACCGTAAAAAAGAAGAAAACCGAAACGACCGCGGAAAAACAAACCGTAAAAAAGACGGAAAAGGCGAAAAAGACCGCCGCGAAGAATACCGCGCCGAAAAAAGCGATAGAAACCAAGGTTTCCGCGGCGAAGTCCGTTCTTTTCGTCGCGTCGGAGGCTAATCCGTTTATAGGAACGGGCGGACTTGCGGACGTGATAGGCTCTCTCCCGAAAACTCTCGCCGAAAATTCGGATTACGACGTCCGCGTCGTTCTGCCTTTGTACGGCGAGATAGAGATGAAATACAGGGATAAATTTATGTTCCTCTGTAATTTCAACGTGCCTTTATCGTGGCGAAACCAGTATTGCGGCGTTTACGCATATAAATACGAGGGCGTGACCTTCTATTTTATCGACAACGAATACTATTTCAAACGCAGGGGCTTATACGGGCATTACGACGACGGGGAGAGGTTCGCGTATTTTTCAAAAGCGGTGATCGAGATGATGAACCACCTCGACTATTATCCGGAGATACTTCATTGCAACGACTGGCAGACCGCGCTTTCCGTAGTATATCTCAAAGTCGTTTACGGAAACGGTTACGGTTACGACCATATAAAGACGCTGTTTACCATACACAACATAGAATATCAGGGGAAATTCGGTTTCGACGCGTTAGGCGATCTGTTCGGACTTCCCGATTATTGCAGGGAGATCCTCGAATACGACGGCTGCCTTAACCTTATGAAAGGGGCGATACAACTTTCCGACAGATTTTCGACGGTAAGCGAAAGATACGCGAGCGAGATAAAAAATCCCTATTTTGCTCACGGGCTCGAATATATGACCACTCGGAACGACTATAAACTCGTCGGCATATTGAACGGCATCGACGTCGATTATTACGATCCCGAAACGGACAAGAAACTTTTCGCAAACTACGGCGCGGACGATTTCTCGAACAAGGCGGTATGCAAGCGCGAATTGCAGAATATGTTAGGGCTTCCCGTGAGGGAAAACACGCCGATAATAGCCGTTATATCGCGGCTCGTCGCGCAGAAAGGGCTCGACCTTTTGAAATGCGTCGCGGACGATCTTTTATCCGAGGACGTGCAACTCGTCGTGCTCGGCACGGGCGACGCGGAATATCAGGACTATTTCAAATATCTCGAAAGCAGATACGACGCGAAATGCAGGACTATAATAGCGTATAATAAGGATCTCGCGGCGAAGATATATTCGGGTGCGGATATTTTCCTTATGCCGTCCAAACACGAGCCTTGCGGACTTTCGCAGATGATAGCGTGCCGTTACGGCGCGATCCCCGTCGTGAGGGAAACGGGCGGGCTTGCGGACAGTATAACGCCGCATAACAACGATTACAGAAAAGACGGAAACGGTTTTTCTTTCAAAAACTACAACGCGCACGAGATGCTTTACGTCTTAAAAGACGCGATATTCACTTACGGAAACAAGAAAGAGTGGAATACCATAATGAAAAACGCGATGACTTCCGATTTCAGTTGGAAAAAATCCGCGGCGGAGTACGTAAGATTGTACGACAATATTCTTATTTGAAAAGGCAAGGGGAAATGGTAGAAAAGGCTAAAAGGAATTACGCAAAATAATGGCTACTGCAACTACTTCAAAAGAACTGAAAGAGGCGATAAACGGCAAACTTTCCAGATATTTCGGCGTGTCTTTGGCGGAGGCGACCAAAGAACAGATATACAAAGCCGTCGTTATGACGGTGAGGGATATCCTTCTCGAAAAGCGGAACGCTTTCCATTACAAGACCAAAGCGGCTAAGGGAAAGAGAGTATATTATCTCTGTATGGAAGTTCTGCTCGGAAGGTCGCTCAAAAACAACGTGTATAATCTCGGTATCGGGGACGCGCTTACAGGCGCGCTCGGCGCAACGGGCGTAACGCTCGACGAATTATACGAGTCCGAGCCCGACGCAGGGCTCGGCAACGGCGGACTCGGCAGGCTCGCCGCTTGTTTTATGGACGCTTTGGCGACGGGCAATTATCCCGCGATGGGCTATTCGATAAGATACGAATACGGTCTTTTCAAACAGAAGATCGTTGACGGTTGGCAGACCGAACTTCCCGACGTATGGCTCCCGGGGGGCGAAGTATGGCTCACGCAGAGATCGGATATGACGGTCAGAGTTAAATTCGACGGTAAAGTCGAGGAAAAATGGACCGAAAACGGTATGAAAGCGAGCCTTGAAAACTGTACGGAAGTCGAAGCGATCCCGTACGATATGATGATTTCCGGCAAGGACAGCGACGCGGTTTCCGTCCTTCGGCTATGGGCGGCGAAAAGCGTTCGGAATTTCGATATGAATTCTTTTTCCGAGGGCGATTATATGCGCTGTATGCAGGAGGACAACGAGGCGGAACTTATATCCAAAGTGCTTTATCCGTCCGATAACCACTCGGAAGGTAAATCTCTCCGCTTAAAACAGCAGTATTTTCTCGTCTCCGCGACTTTGCAGAATATCGTGAACGAACACGTGAGAAGATACGGCGACCTTCACACTCTTCCCGACAAGGCGGCGATACACATAAACGACACGCATCCCGCGCTCTGTATTCCCGAACTTATGCGGATTCTTATGGACGAACACGGTTTCGGCTGGGACGAGGCGTGGGATATAGTCAAAAAGACGGTCGCTTACACCAATCACACCGTTATGAGCGAGGCTCTCGAAAAGTGGAACGAAGACCTTATCGAGAGAAGACTTCCGAGGATATACGCGATAATAAAAGAGATAAATCAGCGTTTCTGCGCCGAAATGTGGAATAAATTTACGGGCGACTGGGACAAGATAGAGCGTATGTCGATACTTTCGCACGGCGTAGTCCGTATGGCTAATCTTTCCGTCGTCGGCTCGAAGAGCGTGAACGGCGTTTCCGCCCTTCACAGCGAGATAATAAAAAACAGCATTTTCAAAGATTTTCACGACGCCTATCCCGATATGTTCACGAACGTCACGAACGGCATCGCTCACAGAAGGTGGCTCTGTCAGTCGAACGTAGAACTTACGGAACTTCTGAAAGAGTGTATCGGCGACGGATTTATCAAAGACGCGTCCGTTCTTTCGCGCTTTAAGGATTTCGCGAACGACAAGACCGTACTTATGAAAATGAGCGAAATAAAGAGGCTCAAAAAAGAGCAACTCTGTTCGTATATCCTTTCGGATATGGGAATAAAAGTCGATCCCGATTCTCTTTTCGACGTGCAGGCGAAAAGACTTCACGAATACAAACGTCAACTTTTAAACGCGATGCATATAATTCGCATTTACAACGCGCTTAAAGAAGATCCCGACCTTGAAATGCAACCGAAAACCTTTATTTTCGCGGCGAAGGCGGCCCCGGGATATTATATGGCTAAGAGGATAATCAAACTTATTTGCTCTTTGTCGGAAGATTTGAGGAAAAATCCGAACGCGAAGATAAGGAACAAACTCTCGGTCGTATATCTCGAAAATTACAGCGTTACCATGGCTGAAAGACTTATGCCGGCGTCGGAAATTTCCGAGCAGATATCCACGGCGGGAAAAGAGGCGAGCGGCACGGGAAATATGAAATTCATGATAAACGGCGCGATAACGGTCGGAACTCTGGACGGCGCGAACGTCGAAATGAAAGAACAGGTCGGAGACGACAATATCTTTATTTTCGGCATGACGGCAAGGGAAGTCGAGGATATGTGGAAACACGGATACGACGCGACGGCGTTTTACAACAACAATCCCGTACTTCAATCGGTCATAGCGAGTTTAAAGGCGGGATTTAACGGCGAAAGTTTCGCGGATATGGCGAATTATCTTCTCACGGGCTCGCCCGTCGCCGATCCCTATATGTGTATGGCGGATTTCAATTCTTATCTCGATATCCATAAAAAGGCCGACGAAGTTTACGCAGACAAGGAAAAATGGAACAAAATGGCGGTTTATAACGTCGCGGGCTCGGGATATTTTTCGGCGGACAGAAGTATAAAAGAGTATGCGGAAAAGATCTGGGATCTCAAAAGCATACGGTGATATATTGATTAAGGTCGATCCTATATGTTAATCCTGTACGATCCGCTTGACGAGAATTGCAAGAGCGTTACGGGCGCGGCGGCAGAAAACGAGCCTATAAGGTTTTGCATAAGGATAAGCGGCGCTGAAAATTGCGTTTTGCTCGTTTTTAAAGACGGAATATCGGAGCCGACGGAGTATAGAGCCGAGCGGTCGTCCGATTTTTTCCGTTTTTCTGTTTCTCTTAAAAGAGGACTGTATTTTTATCGTTTTGTCGCCGACGGAACGGTTATCGGCAGGGGAAAAGGCGGGCTTGCGACGGCTTATTCGCAGGAAAAATATCAACTTACCGTCTATAAAAAAGAGCCTTTCCCGACGACTTTTTACGGCGGGATAATGTATCAGATATTTCCCGACAGATTTTCCCGCGCGGAAGGTTTCGGGGATGCAAGCGGCAGAAAAATGAAAAAGTGGGGCGATACGCCCGACTATCTTCCCGACGAGAACGGCAAGATAACGAACGACGACTTTTTCGGCGGCAATTTCGAGGGCATTCGCCGTAAGATCGGTTATCTTAAAGCTCTCGGCGTGACGTCCGTTTACTTAAATCCCGTATTCAAAGCCCGTAGCAATCACAGGTACGATACGGGCGATTATTTTTCGGTCGATCCCCTCCTCGGCTCGGAAGAGGATTTCAAAAGGCTCGTCGGGAGTTTTCACGAAAACGGCATATCGGTCGTTTTGGACGGCGTATTCAATCATACGGGCGACGACAGCGTTTATTTCGATAAATACGGAAATTACGGCTCTTTCGGCGCGTATCGGTCGAAGTCGTCGAGGTATTATAAATGGTATTCTTTCACCGATTATCCCGATAAATACGCGTCTTGGTGGGGCATAGAAACTCTGCCGTCCGTCAGAAAGGATTGCGGGGATTTTCACGAATTTATAGCGGGCGACGGAGGCGCGCTTGAAAAATATCTGTCTTTCGGGATAGACGGCGTGAGACTCGACGTCGTGGACGAACTGTCCGACGATTTTACCGATATGATAAACGCCCGTGTAAAGAAACACGGCTCGGAAAAAATAGTTATCGGGGAAGTGTGGGAAAACGCGACCGATAAGATCGCGTACGGAAAAAGGCGCAGATATTTTCAGGGCGGGCAACTCGATTCCGTAATGAATTATCCCTTGAAAGACGCTATAATTTCTTTTGTTATAAACGGCGACGCCGAAACTCTTTCCGAAGTCGTTTTAAGACAGATAAACGATTATCCGTCGTTCGCCTTGAATAATTTAATGAATATTCTCGGAACGCACGACACTCCGAGGATTCTTACCGTACTCGGCAAAAGCGGGAAATTACAGACCGAGAGGGCGGAGATGGCGAAAGAAAAGCTCGACGAAGAAGAAACGCGGCTCGCCGTAAAGCGGCTTAAATGCGCGACTCTTCTTCAATTCACGCTTTACGGTTTTCCGTGCGTTTACTACGGCGACGAGATCGGAACGGAAGGGAATAAAGATCCCTTCAACAGGACTTGTTTCGACTTTGAAAAGAGAAACGGCGAAATTTATTCTTGGTATGAATTTCTATGCGGTTTCAGAAAAAGCGTCGGGCTTTTCAGAGACGGAAAAATCGTCGGCATAAAGGCGCGCGGCGGAGTGTTTTCTTTTTCGAGGACGAACGGAAAGGAAACCGCGAGTATAGTCGTAAACTGCGGTTTCGGGAAAGCGGAAATTATAACGGACAGGAAAACGAGAGAAATAACGAGAAACGTAAAAACCGATAAAATCACGCTTAACACCTATGATTTTTGCGTTTTTTACGAGGGCGGCGAAATATGCTGAAAGGCTTTGAACCGATATACGACGAAAACTCTGAAGTGCTTATTTTAGGCAGTTTTCCGAGCGTAATATCCCGCGAGGTCGGCTTTTATTACGGCAACAAGAGAAACAGATTCTGGAAACTGATCGGCGAGATTTACGGCGAGAAAATACCCGACGACGCGGCGGGAAAAAGAGAATTTCTTTTAAGAAGAAGAATAGCGCTCTGGGACGTCGCTTTAAAGTGCGAAATAAAAGGCTCGCTCGACTCAGGATTAAAAAACGTCGTCGTCGCGGATTTGGATCCGATAATTGAAAAATCGAAGATAAAACTGATAATTCTCAACGGGAAAAAGAGTTTCGAGATATATAGTAAAAACTACTGTTATCCCGTAAAGACGGTGTGTTTGCCGTCAACGAGCCCCGCGAACGTGAATTTCGACGAAAACAAGTGGAAAGACGTCCTTAAAGAATACGCGTAAAGATGAAAAACGTTTATGAAAAAACGCTCGATATATTGTTCGGGAAGAGAGACGAAAAATTCAGAGAGTTTTCCGAAAAGATAGTCTGTTCAAAAAGACCTCTTATAGGCGTAAGGACGGCGGACGTCAGAAAGGCGGCTGAAAGCGCGTTTAAAGAGAACGCTCCGGAATACTTGGAAAACTGTAAATTTCTTTACTACGAAGACACGCTCGTTTACGGACTTATAATTGCAAAAACGGGATATAAAGAATTCGTTTCCCGATACCGCTCGTATCTTGAAAAGTGCGACTGCTGGGCGAATATAGATTCTTTCGTTCCGTCGATAAAATGTTTAAAAAACAAGGAAAACAGGGAAAATTTCTATGAAATTACGAAAGACGTTATCTTTTCCCGTGAAGGTTTCGAACTGCGCTTTTACATTGTCGCGCTTATGGTTTACTTTCTCGACGAAGAGCATATTTCTTTCGTCTTGTCCGCCGCGGAAAACTTGCGCGGAAAGGGATATTATAACGATATGGCGATAGCGTGGCTTTTGTCGGTCGCGTATATAAAATTCCCGACGGAAACGGAAAGAACGATATTTTCGGGAAAACTCGACGACTTTACGAGAAACAAGACGATTTCAAAAATTTCGGACTCTTACAGAGTTTCCGCGGAAGAAAAGGCAAGACTTAAAGATTATAATAAGAGGTTATTATGGAAGTGATCGAAAGGATAAGGGAAGAATTCGGTTTGAAAGAGGAACACGCGAAAAACGTAGTTTCTCTTCTCGACGAGGGCAACACGATACCGTTTATCGCGAGGTACAGAAAAGAGATGACCGGACATATCGACGATCAGGTTTTAAGAAGTCTGTCCGAAAGGCTCGCTTACCTTCGCAATCTCGAAAAGAGGAAGAGCGAAGTTTCCGCAGCGATCGTCGAGCAGGGGAAAATGACCGACGAAATTTCCTCCGCGCTTGAAAATGCGGAGACGGTGACGGAAGTCGAAGATATTTACAGACCGTACAAGCAGAAGAAAAAGACGCGCGCGACAATAGCCGCCGCGAAGGGACTCGAACCTCTCGCGGACGTTATCTGCGCGCAAAGCGCCGACGCGACGAGCGTCGAGGCCGCCGCCGCGCCTTTTATAAATCCCGAACTCGGCGTGAACGACGTTTCGGACGCGGTCGAGGGCGCGAAAGATATAATAGCCGAGAGAATATCCGACGACGCGGAACTTCGCAAGAAACTTCGCAGAATTTATCTCAAAAACGCCGAAATTTCCTCTAAACTCGTAAAAGCGGAAGAGGACGGCGCGAAAACTTACGAAATGTACGCCGATTATTCGGAGTCCGTCGCGGAAATAAAATCTTACAGGATACTCGCTATAAACAGGGGCGAGGACGCGGGCTATCTCAAAGTCAGAGTTTCCGTTCCCGAAGATTTCGCCGTAAGAGTATGCGAGGTCGGCAAGGTAAAAGAGGGGAGCGTGTTCACGCCGCTCGTGAAAGAGGCGGTCGCGGACGCGTATAAGAGACTTATTCAGCCGTCGGTCGAGCGCGAGGTGAGAAACGCTTTGACCGAAAAGGCGCAGGAACAGGCTATAAAGATGTTCGACGTGAATTTAAGACCGCTTTTGATGCAACCGCCCGTTAAAGACAAGGTAGTGATGGGCTTCGATCCCGCTTACAGGACGGGATGCAAGATAGCGGTCGTTGACGGCACGGGGAAAGTACTCGATACGACGGTAGTCTATCCGACGCCGCCGAAACCGGATATAGAAAAGTCCGAAAAGACGCTCAGAGGTCTTATCGACAAATATTCGGTGGACGTTATCTCGATAGGCAACGGCACTGCGTCCAAAGAATCGGAAATATTCGTCGCCGAAATGCTTAAATCATACGGCGGAAAGGTGAGTTACGCGGTCGTAAACGAGGCGGGAGCGTCGGTATATTCAGGTTCGCCGCTCGCCGCGAAGGAGTTTCCCGAATACGATCTGACTCTCCGTTCGGCGATATCCATAGCGAGAAGATTGCAGGATCCCCTCGCGGAACTTATAAAGATAGATCCGAAGGCGATAGGCGTTGGACAGTATCAGCACGATATGCCCGAAAAGAGGCTCGACGAGGTGTTGAACGGCGTTTTAGAGGACTGCGTAAACAGCGTCGGCGTAGATCTCAATACCGCGAGCACCGCGCTTTTGTCGCGCGTTTCGGGGCTTAACGCGGGGATCGCGAACAATATCGTCGAGTACCGCAACGAACACGGAAAATTCAGGGCGAGAAGGGAACTTCTGGAAGTGTCTAAATTAGGCGCGAAGGCTTACGAGCAATGCGCGGGATTTTTGAGGATAAGAGACGGCGAGAACATTCTCGACAACACCGCCGTGCATCCCGAATCCTACGCCGCGACCGAGAAACTTCTCGCGCTTTTCGGATATACGGACGACGACGTTAAAAACGGGAATTTGAGCGGGCTTCCGCGCAAGATAAAGGAGTACGGCGAAGAAAAAGCCGCCGAAAAATGCGGGCTCGGAGTAATTACGTTAAACGACGTCGTTTCCGAACTTTTAAAGCCCGGGCGTGACGTCCGCGACGCTCTTCCCGCGCCGAGGCTCGTTGCCGAAATAAAGGACATAAAAGACCTTTCCGTCGGTATGGAAATTACGGGAACGGTAAGAAACGTTATAGATTTCGGGGCGTTCGTCGATATAGGCGTACATCAGGACGGGCTCGTCCATATTTCCGAGATCTCGGACGGATATATAAAGCATCCGTCGGACGTCCTGAAAGTCGGTCAGATAGTAAAGGTGAGAGTTATAAGCGTTGACGTGAAGAAAAACAGAATAGGTTTATCTATGCGGAAAAATAAAAAAGAGAATAATATTATCAAATAATTGACAAAAGACTTGCTCTTTGTTAAAATATAATTAAATTTTAAAGAAAATATGGAGGATTTATGGATACTTTTACTAAAGTTGTAACTCTTTTGAGCGGCGAGCTCGGCGTTGACGCGGCTAAAATAACTTACGAAAGCGACGTTGTCAAAGACCTCGGGGCGGATTCTCTCGACGTAGTTCAACTGCTTATGGCTCTCGAAGACGAATTCGGCATCACCGTATCGGAAGACGAAGCGACGAACCTTAGAACGGTAGGCGATATCGTAAATTTGATCGAAAAATAAATAAAAATTTAAAGAGGGCGACGCCGAAAGGCGTCGCCCTCTTTAATTTATTCTTTTTTATTGCTCGAATATCGCGTTCGCGGCGTTTATCTTTGAATTGTAAATCGCCTTTTCGCAGCGGTATTTAGACTGATAATTTTCTTCCGCCAAGAGGTTTTTGCCCGCGGCGGAGAGTATTCTGATATGGAACTTACCGTCGTTTTCTATGACCTCGGCTTTGTTTTCCGCGAGATTGTTGTTTATCGAGGCGACGGCGTTTTTTAGCCCGCCGAGCGCGGAATATTCTTCGGTGGATATGAGTTTTACTCCGTCGGACGAGTAGAGCGTCGCTTTGAAAAGTCCGCCGTTTTCGGATATTTTCCATTTCGCGGGCTTTTCCTTTTTGTCCGTTTCCGCCTTTTCCGCGACCGCTTTCGGAGCGGGCGCGGCGGTTTCTTTGGCTATAAGTTTGGTCACGGGCTTCTGGAATTTGCTCTTCTTGTGGACGGGCGTCGCCGGTATTCCGTCGTACAGATGATTTTGTTTTGCCGTCTTTTTCTTTTCGGCGTTTTCGCGCTTCAACGGCTTTTCTTCTTCCGTTTTCTCTTTTTCCTCTTTTTTATCGTCGGAGGATATCGCCTCTTCGGAGAACGACTGTTCTTTTATCTGTATATAATTCGGTCTTATCCGCCTTTGTTTTACCGTCGTTTTCGGCTC
The DNA here is from genome assembly GCA_902797515.1 of uncultured Eubacteriales bacterium. Classification (GTDB taxonomy): domain Bacteria; phylum Bacillota; class Clostridia; order Christensenellales; family Borkfalkiaceae; genus UBA10281. The sequence goes on from CADBSX010000060.1 coordinate 15,187, forward strand.
TTCCACCGCGTGAATAGCCATTTTTTCCACGACGGGCGCGGCGTAGAGAAGTCTGTTTTCAGTCTTTTCGTATTCGTCGAAATTCATTATCGTCTGTTCTTCCGGAATAGCGGTTTCTTCCGGTTCTTTCTCCTCTTCATCGTATTCGAGGCTTGACGAAACGTCGGTTATCACTACTTCGTCATCGAATAAAAGTTGTTCGGCGTCCTCTGTTCCCGCATTGAAAAAGTCCGACGGTTCATCCGTTTGAGCGGTCTCTTCGCCGTAAGTCGTCTCTTCGTCGTCCGTTTCGTCGGGAACGAGATCCGTCGGCGTCGCCGACTGCACG
>CADBSX010000061.1 GCA_902797515.1 uncultured Eubacteriales bacterium
GACGGAAATAATCGAAGAAGTACGATATTTATAAAACTTTTTCAAGAGACGTTTTTAAGGTTTGGAAACGAGTTCTTCAAGGCTCGCGAGTTTTTTTCGAGCGATTTTTCTTAACGGTCAGAAGCGAGCAAGACAAGGCTCGCGACTGTTTTTGAAAGGGGGCGACCTTCTCGGTCGCAGGAATTTCAAAAACCGAGCAGAAACGCAGTATTGCGACGCTTATCACCGTTAAGAACGACGTTTATAAACCTTAAAAAATTTTCTTGCCCGTCTCCGCGTCCTGATACATCATCCAGAATCCGTCGCCGCGCGGCGAAAAGGGCGACGACGGGATAAACGAACAGTAATCCGTAAGTTCCTTCGGCTTTTCGCCGTATTTCCCTCTCACGCCGTAACATATATAGCGCGGTTTGCCGTTTTCGCTTAAAATGCCGACGACGTAATATTTATCGCCCTCGTAGTCTATCTTTATCCATCGGCTGTCGGCGACGTGACGGGAAAGGCTCTTTTCTTCGGGGAATTTTCCGAAGAGATTATCGATCTTTCCCTTTGCCGCGCCGTAAAATCCGCGCGGGAAAGAGCCGTCGCCCGTTTGAAAGTTTCCGCTCTCGATATAAGGCTCTTCTTCTTTTTCGCCGCCGCTATCCCGATCGTAAGCGCCGTTATCTTCATCGCCTGCAAATACGCTTTCCTTTCCATATTCCGCTTCCTCGTCCGTTTCTTTTTTTCCGTAATTTTCCGAAAACTCGTAATAGTTTTCCGTCGCCACCGCCTCGTCGTCGTAAACGGGAGATTCCGCGCTCGCTTTACATCCCGCGCTTTCCGCCTCTTTTAAAGGCCGTTCTTCCGCCGAGGGAAAAGCCAGACTTTCAGCCTCTTTCAAGGTAATATCCGAAAAGGGAAATCGCCCGAACGCGACTATTTTTCTTTCAGCCGCGGCGGCGACGGCTACGCCGCCCGCCGCCGCGGGATCGCTCACTTTAAACTCGCCGCCCGAAAGGTCTTTCAGAATACTTCTCTCAACGCCGCTTTCGCCGAAATAAATAAATTCGTAATTACCGCCTTTTAAGGGGGCGAGCCTTATAAGCGAAAGCGAAATAACCGCCGCTTTGCCGTTTTTTTCCGCGCTCGCGACGCCTCTCACTTCCCCGCCGTCCGACGAAAAACCTTTAGCCGTTTCTTTTAAAAGCGCGACGCTTTTTTTAAAGGACATAATTTATTCCCTCGATATACATTATATATATGCTTTATCGCGTATTTTAAAAACTTTTGGCGAAGTAAAAAAATTTTTGTAGAAATCCGTTAAAAAAGGTTGACAAATGAATAAATATATTGTAGAATATATCAAAATTCAATAAAACGCAATGAAGAGAAGAGTAATCCGACTACTTCGCGCAGAGAAACCCCGTTTCGGTGCAAGGGGCAAGAAGGACGCGGACGAACATGGTCTCGGAGCGGCGTCGGCGAAATAATTTAGTCGGCGACGGGATCGCCCGTTAAAGCGAGAGAGTATAAAGACGCGTGAAAGCGTTTCGTACTCGACGAGGTCGTTTTCCGCGAGGGAGCGGCGAAATAAGGTGGTATCACGGATATAAATCCGTCCTTATACGGGACGGATTTTTTTGTTATAAAGGTTAAAAATGATAGAACTTAAAGGCGTAGAAAAAACTTATCCTTCCGCTTTCGGCGAAGTGACCGCTCTTAAAGATATAGATCTGACTATATCCGACGGGGACGTATTCGGCATAATCGGTCTTTCGGGCGCGGGAAAAAGCACTCTCGTAAGGTGCATAAACCTTCTCGAACAGCCGACGAAGGGAAAGATCCTCGTGGACGGCGAGGACCTCACGACCGTAAAACCGAAAAGACTTCGCGAGATACGGCGCAATATCGGCATGATATTTCAAGGTTTCAATCTGCTCGAACAAAGGACGGTCGAAAACAACGTCTTTTTCCCGCTCGAACTCGCGGGAGTAAAGAGAAAGGACGGGGAAAAACGCGTGAACGAACTCCTCGGAATAGTCGGGCTTTCGGACAGAAAAAAGGCTTATCCTTCACAACTTTCGGGCGGACAGAAACAGAGAGTGGCTATCGCGAGGGCTCTCGCGACGAGCCCGAAATACCTTCTCTGCGACGAGGCGACGAGCGCGCTCGATCCCGCGACCACTTCTTCTATTCTCGCCCTTTTAAAAAAGATAAACGCGGAACTCGGCGTTACGGTGATAGTAATAACGCACGAAATGAAAGTTATAGAGAGCATCTGCACAAAAGTCGCCGTGATAGACAACAGTCGCATAGCCGAATGCGGCGAAGTTCCGGAAGTGTTCACCGATCCGAAGTCCGATATAGCGAAACAACTGATACTTCCCGACCTTATACGGTCGATGAAGTCCGAAAAGGGATATAAATTCAGGCTCGTTTTCAGCGGCGAAACGTCGGATACGCCCGTAATATCCGCCCTCGCCTTGGAAAAGGGCGTGGCGGTAAACATAGTTTACGCGGACACGAAGAACATAAACGGCAAAATTTACGGGCACCTCGTCTTTACTCTCGCGGGCGGAAAGGACGAATACGAAACGGTAAAGGAATTTCTTACCGAGAAAAAAATAAATTTCGCTACGGAGGGGGAAAATGAGTGAACTGTTAAGACAACTTATAAGCGACGGCACGCTCGTAAGAGGCGTATTCGAGACGCTTTACATGACCTTGCTTTCCACCGCGATAGCCTACGTTTTAGGGCTTCCGCTCGGAATACTTTTAAACGTCACCGACAAAAACGGGCTCAAACCGATAGGCTGGCTCAATAAAACGCTCGGTCTTATAGTAAACGTTTTGAGAAGTATCCCTTTCATAATACTTATGGTCGCAATGCTGCCCGTCGCGAAACTGATAGTCGGAACGAGCCTCGGCAACAAGGCTATGATAGTGATGCTCGTGATTGCCGCCGCGCCGTATATAGCGCGCATGGTCGAATCCTCTTTAAAAGAGATCGACGGGGGCGTTATCGAGGCGGCGAGATCGATGGGCGCGAGCGACTTTCAGATAATAACGAAAGTCTTTCTGCCGGAAGCAAAGCCTTCTCTTATCGTCGGCGCGGTGATATCGACGGTGACCGTGCTCGGCTATTCCGCGATGGCGGCGACGATAGGCGGAACGGGACTCGGTCAGATAGCCGTGGTTTACGGATATCAGAGATTCAAACAGGATATAATCTGGATAAGCGTCGTTCTTATCGTCATTATCGTACAGGCGATCCAAGAGGCGGGAACGTACCTCGCGAGAAAGACGGACAGGCGCGTTCGTTCGGATAAAAAAATATCGAAAAACAAAAAATTCAGAAAAGGAGACTGAAAAAAATGAAAAAACTCATCAAAACTCTTTTAACCGCCGCTCTCGCGGCAACGCTCGCCTTTTCTTTCGCTTCGTGCGGAAAAGGAAACGAAAAGACGATAACCGTCGGCGCGTCGTCCACGCCTCACGCGCAGATACTCGAACAGGTCAGGCAGGCTCTCAAAGACGAAGGATATACGCTCAATATCAGAATTATGGACGACTACGTAACGCCGAACACCGCCCTTGAAAACGGCGAACTCGACGCCAACTATTTCCAGCACGAGCCCTATCTCGACGTGTTCAACGCCGAAAACGGAACGCATATCGTCACCGCCGAAAAGATACACTACGAGCCCCTCGGATTATACGGCAAGAACGTCACCGATTACGCGGCGAACAAATCGGGAAAAACGATAATCATTCCGAGCGACGGCAGCAACTGCACGAGGGCTCTGTTCCTTCTTCAACAGGAAGGTTTCATCACCTTAAAGGACGGCGTAAAGGCGTCCGACGCTCTTTCGGACAAGGATATAGCGGACAAAAACGGCAATACGATAACTCTTGCCGAGGCATCGACAATCCCCGCTCAATTCAAAGAGGCGGCGGCGGGAACTCTCGCGGTGATAAACGGCAACTACGCCCTCGGCGCGGGAATAAAAATAGCGGACGCGCTCGCGACCGAAAGCGCGACGGGCGAGGCCGCCCGACTTTACGCGAATATAATCGCGGTAAAAAGCGGCAACGAAAATTCCGAAAAGACGAAAGCGCTTATAAAGGCGCTTAAAACGAAAGCCGTTTACGATTATATCGTCGCGACCTTCGGCGGCGCGGTACTTCCCTCTTTTACGGCGTAAAATCCTTGCAAAATTATAAATAATGTGCTAAAATTAAAGCGGAAAGGGAAAATTCCTTTCCGCTTTAACGGAAAAAGGGAAATGAAATTCAAAACCGAACTCTTCGACGAAAACGCGGTAAACCGCGCGCTCGCGAGGATATCTTACGAAATAATAGAAAGATCGGAAGATCTCGGAAACGCCGTTCTTATCGGCATACGGACGCGCGGCGTTCCGATAGCGGAGATAATACGCGACAACGTGTTTAAAAACGCGGGCGTTTCTCTGCCCCTTTACGCGCTCGACATTTCGCACTACCGCGACGACGATAAACGCGAAGAGGTGGAAGTGGAAAATTCCCTCAAAAAAGAAGAGGTCGAAGGGAAAGACGTGATACTCGTGGACGACGTTCTGTTCACGGGAAGGACGACTCGCGCGGCGATAGACGCCGTTTTCGCGGCGGGACGGGCGAGCAGCATAAAACTCGCGGTGCTCGTTGACAGAGGACATCGGGAACTGCCGATAAGAGCCGATTTCGTAGGAAAAAACGTTCCGTCGTCAATGAAGGAAAAGATCGTGGTTCAACTTTTCAAGACGGACGGCAAGACGGGCGTTTCGATATACGAAAAAGAATAACACCTTCAGGGCTCGTAAAAACGCAGCATTGCGAAGTTTATACGACGCCTGCCGTTATATAATAATCAAGGGGCTCGCAGAAACGACGCTTTGCGAAGTTTATACGACACCTGCCTTATAAAAAACGGTCGCCGCTATATGCGGCGACCGTTTTTGTCGGCTGAAATTACTTTTTGAATTTGAAAACGCCGTAAGCGCACAAAGCGCAAGCGGTAAGCAACGAGAACACGCCGCTTAAAACCGCGCCCGCGCCGAGAGAAACGTAAGAGTTGTCTCCGTAGCCCGCAAGTCCTTTGGTGCAGAAGAACATTATTCCCGCGACCAAAGCGAGAACGGCCGCGCAAAGGGCGACTATCGCGCCGTAACCGAACTTGACGTTAAGAAGTTTAACGACGATAAGTCCGATGCCCGCAAGAAGAGCGAGAAGGGCGAAGATAAAGGCGAAAATTATTCCGACGTTGGCTTTATCGTTTACCGAAAACAGTTCGTAAACGGACAAAGTCGAGCCTAAAATATTGCCTTTGACGCCGGGGGCGACCATAAGGATGAGCGTAAGCGCCGAAAAAAGCACCGCCGCGCCGAGAAACAAATAATCCGCGTATTTTTTCATAAAAAAACTCCTTTTTGTTTTTCTGATAAGATTATATCACATTAAATAACTTTTTGCAACGTTTTAAGCCTGCGTTTTTCTGTTTAAGAGCCAGCCGACGATGATAAATAAGACGATATAGCCCGCCGAAAGCCCCGTCTTTAAACCGAAACTTATCGGCTCGCCCGCAAAGAGCGAGAATATACTGCCGTCGAAAAACGAAACGAACCAAAAAGTCGTTAAGTAAAAATCGGCTTTGATCTTCGAGTCTATCGCGGACAGAATCAGAAATACGACAACGGGCGCGATGACGTTCACCGCTATAACGCCGCCTATTTTCCTTATCGCCGAGGCGACTCCGAAAAAAAAGCAGACGCAGACCATAAGCGTTAAAACGTTCGAAAACATCCTTCTTCCCGCGTCGTCCTCAAAAGTTCCGGCGCCGCCCTTTACCAAGCCTATAAAATACGCGAAAAGCGACGTCAGCGCGCAAGCAATAAGCGCGGCGGAAACGGTCGCTATGAACTTCGCGAAATAGACTTCCGTCCTCTTGTAGCCTTTGGAATAGATGTTTTTCACGAGTTGCTGCTCATAGTCCTCGCAAGTGAAAACCGAAACGAAAACGCCGATAATTACGGCGGTCAGATATCCGCCCGAAAACGCCGAGGATACCGCGCTCGCCGCGGTGACGTTTTCGGAAAACGCGTTCGTAAAAAATATTATAAGGAGCAAAGTCAGAGTACAGATAATAAAA
>CADBSX010000062.1 GCA_902797515.1 uncultured Eubacteriales bacterium
CGCGATCATACCGGGGACGTTTTTATGGCATATCGTTATTCTCTTTCCGTCCCCCTTTTTTCCCGCGTCGAGATCGGGATAGTTCACCGAGTGCGCGATATTTCCGTTTTCGAGGAAGTCTTTGAGTTCTTCTATCGCCATGACCGCGCAGTTGTCTTCCGCCTCTTCGGTCGATGCGCCGAGGTGCGGGAAGATTATCGTGTTCGGGAATTTCACCACGTTCGGATTGGCGAAATCGGTGACGTATTTTCCGAGTTTTCCCGAAGAAAGAGCGGCGAGCGCCGCGTCCTCGTCAACGAGGCTATCCCTTGAAAAATTCACGAGTACCGCGCCTTTTTTCGCCGCCGAGATAACGTCGGCGTTTATCATTTTCGCGGTCTTTTCGCTCGCGGGAACGTGAACTGTTATAAAGTCGGCGTTTTTCACGGCGTCGGTCAGTTTTTCGCGGTAATCGACGCTCTTATCGAGGTGCATCGCGTTTAAAAGCGAGAGATAGGGATCGTAACCGACGACTTTCATACCGAGTTTTATCGCGGCGTTGGCGACTAAAACGCCGATAGTGCCGAGACCTACGACCGCTATCGTCTTTCCCTTTATTTCCGTACCGGCGAATTTCGCTTTGGCTTTTTCGGCGTCTTTCGCGATATTTCCGTTTTCCGCGTTGTCTTTTATCCACTTATTTCCGCCTATCACGTCGCGGCAGGAAAGGAGCAGGGCGCAGATAACGAGTTCTTTGACGGCGTTGGCGTTCGCCCCGGGCGTATTGAATACGACTACGCCCTGTTTCGCGTAAGCGTCGAGCGGAATATTGTTCACTCCCGCGCCCGCCCTCGCGACGGCGAGTACGTTTTCGCCAAGCGGCATTTCGAGCATATTTGCGGAGCGGACGAGCACGCAGTCCGCGTCGTTCAGGTTATCGACCGTTCCGTCGGGGGCTTTAAGTCCTTTCAGGGCGGTTTTTGATATATTGTTCAGTAAATAGGCTTTCATTTTTTCACCTCGCGTTTTCCTTCTCGAATTTTTCCATAAAGCGGACGAGAGATATTACGCCCTCTTTCGGCATCGCGTTGTAAATTGACGCTCGCATTCCGCCGACGATCCTGTGCCCCTTTATCGAGATTATACCGTGATCTTTCGCCTCCGCGACGAATTTCGCGTCGAGTTCGGGATCGCCCGTCTTGAAAACGACGTTCATTATCGACCGCGACGACTTTTCCACTCCGTTTACGAAGAGTTTCGACGAGTCGAGACAGTCGTAGAGTATCTTCGCTTTTTCCTCGTTCCTCTTTTGCATTTCTTCAAGCCCGCCGATGGATTTTATCCATTTGAACACCTTGCCGCAGATATATATCGACCAGCAGTTCGGAGTGTTGTAAAGACTTCCGCTGTCCGAGTAAGTTTTCCAGCGCAGCATCGTCGGCGTAGGGAATTGAAGTTCTTCCGCGTCCTTTATAAGGTCGCCTCTCGCTATTATTATCGCCATGCCCGCGGGACCTACGTTTTTCTGAACGCCCGCGTAGATAACGCCGTAATCGGAAACGTTCACGGGCTTACTCAAAAAACAGGACGACTGATCGGAAACGAGCGGCTTTCCCTTCGTATTCGGGATATTTTTAAAAGTCGTTCCGAATATCGTGTTGTTTTCGCATATGTACACGTAATCGTCCTTTTCGTCTATCGGAAGATCGGAACAGTCGGGGATATACGTGTAATTTCGGTCTTTCGACGAGGCGACTATCCGTACTTTATCGCTGAAAATTTTCGCCTCTTCAAAAGCCTTTTTCGAGAAATTTCCCGTTTCGATATAAGCGGCTTGCTTATTTTCCGACATCAGATTCATAGGCACGGCGGCGAACTGAGTGGTCGCCCCGCCCTGCGCGAAGAGCACTTTGTAATCGTCGGGAATAGACATAAGTTCTCTCAAATCCTTTTCGGCGTCGGTGATTATCTTCTCGAACGGTTTCGATCTGTGGCTCATTTCCATTACGGAAATTCCGGTGTCGGCGTAATCGAAAATTTCCTCTTGCGCCTCTTTGAGCACTTCTTCGGGAAGAACGGCGGGCCCCGCCGAGAAATTATAAACTCTTTTCATAGTCTGACCTCTTTTTTAAGTATTTCGATTATTATATATTAAAAAACGGAAAAGGTAAAGCGAAAAGGGCCTTTTTTCGGAAAAAAATCGGTCTTTTCGCAAAAAAATCCCGCCTCCGCCGCAAAATCGCGGCGGAGGCGGGGCGTAAAACCGAAAATTCAGAAATCCGACTTGTCGAGAAGTCTTATTTCGGTTATAAGACCTTTTTCGACGACCGTCTCGGCGTATTGAATTTTATCGCGGTACAGAAGAAGAACGGTATTTTCCGGCGCGAAATGCGGCGGGGGAAGAACGGCGGTGAATTTTCCGAGGAAGTCGGCGAGTTCGTCTCTTCTTCCGTAAAGTTTCGGGGAAAGAAAGGGCGCGAGATCGCCGTCTAACGCTATTTCCTCGAAAAACGCCAAGGGGATAAGTTTTTCGGGAACGGAATACCGCCGTCTGTCGGACTTTACCGAATATCTTACGCAGGACACCGTATCCGCGAAATTCCAGACGCTTTCGACGGTGTGACCGAGCACGTCGTTTTTCTTTTCGTAAACGACGAGATTTCCTTTTTCGAAGTCGTAACCGTCGCACGCGTTTCTGAAAGCGACGGTCGGTTTGCCGAGGGAAACGTCGAAACCGACGACGAGCGTCCTTCCGCCCGTAAGGAAGGCGACCGCGTATTCTTTTCTTCCGCCCGCGACGCGAGTGAATTTCGCCTCTTCCACCGCAAAAGGCGAATTTTCTTTTACGTCGTAACCGTTCAGAGAGAGTGAAAGTTTTATCCCGTTTTCGGAAACGACTTTAAATAGAGCCGTTCCCGCCGAGGTTTCGAGTTTGCCCGAGCCTATTTCCCTGTAATCGGTGACGAGCCGCCTCGGGAAAGTCGGGATGATAAGAAAGCCGCCGAAAATATCGAACACGCGCGCGTCCTTCGTGCCTTTCGGCTCTTTTCCGATTATAATGCAGACCGACGAGTACGAGGAATCGAGCGGCTCGAATTCAAGAAAACCGCCGTCCGTTTCGAGTATTTTGTAGTTTTCGCTCGCCCGTCCGACGTATTTTCCGTCGAGTTTTACCGCGCAGGGCGTTCCGCTCAATATATATATCGTCATACAAAGACAAAATCCCCGTAAAATTGTATTCCGGAAAGTACGGTAATATGTATTTTAATTTTCAAAACCGTCAATAATCGTAGGCGGAGGCAAGAAAAAATGAGTTATATAAGAGAAGAACAGAGCAAAATGCTCGTAAAAGAGGCGGAAAAGGCGAAAGCGGAAGGAAGAAGTTTAAGCAAAGTTTTCGAGTGCGTCGCCGAAAAGACGGGCAGGAAAAAGGGGAGCGTAAGGAACGAGTATTATTCCATACTCAAAAAAGCCGAGAAAAACGCCGAATTCCGTAAAATGATGTGCGTCGGAGATCTGAAAACCGAAAAGATAATAGAATTCGAGAAAGCAGAGGCGCGTTCGCTCGTCAAAAAGATCCTTATAGGCGCGACTTTCGGGAAATCGGTAAGGCGCGCGATATCCGAACTCACGGGCGATCCTAAAACGGCTTTGAGGTATCAGAACAAATACCGCAATATGATCAAGCACAAAAGACGGGAAGTCGAAGAGATACTCGGCGAGATAGAAAAGACTTACGGACGGGCGTACGATCCTTACAGGGGAACAAGCGGCGACGAAACGCTCGAAAAACTGAAAAGCGAAATAAACGGATTATACGCGAGGATAAGCGAACACGCGAGGAAGGAAAACGAAAGGCTGAAAAACTCGGTGCGCGAACTCAAAGCGGAAAACGAGCGGCTGAAAAACCGCCTTTCGGAATACGCGAAAACGGATAAGAGCGTTCAAAACTATTTTGAAAAAACTTTTATTACGACCGAGAAAAGGGGAAATGACTGAAAATCGGATAAAACGATTGCAAAAATAGTTTATATTTGATATAATAAATCCGAACGGTAAAAAACACCGCGAGGTTTGGTATGAGATTTAAAAACGCGCTTAAAATCGCTTTCGGCAATTACGCGCTCGTATTCAAAGACTTATTATATAAACTTATTTTCTTCGCGATTTTTTCGGTCGTGATAGGCGTTATATTCGAGGTCGGTTTCCGCCCCGTATATAACCTTGCCGCAGATTTTTTGAGCGACGGCTTTTCCGTATTCGGCGCGTTCGTCACGGGAAAAGAGGTGAACGCGGCCGTCCTTTCCGAAGACCTTACCGAGATAATGGACTACCTCTCTTCGCACACGGGCGGGCTTGTCGCGTCCGTCGCGGTCGCCGTGTTCGCTTTTTACGTTTTGAGGTTTTTCACGGGGATAAGCGACTGCGTCGTAATGATCTCCGTCAACGGGCATATGACGAGTTTGTCGCATAGGCCCTATCTCGCCCTTCTTTTCGAGAACTTAAAGCACGTTATAAAATATCAACTTATCGAGGCTTTCACCGCGGTAATAGTGACGGGGGCGGCGGTCGCTCTCGCTTACGTGTTCATCGCGTTCACGTCCGCGTTCGGCGTTTTCCTCGCCGTCCTTTTCTCTATCGTGATACGCGGCTTTTACGTCACCGTGATGAGCCGACTTATGACGAATATAGTTATAGACAAAATGAAGTTTACGGACGCGGTGAAGAACTCTTTCGGCGGCGAAAAGACGTATTTCTGGAAGATGTTCGCGCAGTACGTGACGCTCACCGTCGTTTACGTTTACGCGATAGTTTCGGCGGCGGTGTTCACGGCTTTCGTTGGTGAATTTCTGCTAATACCGTTTTTCACTCTCCTTCTTGCGTGTATGCGGCAGGTCGATTATTTCACCGTATCGAAAAAGAAATACTTTATAGATTACGATACGATAATCGTTCCGAAGGAACTGCGCGAGAACGACGAAAAACTCTTGAACGACGTGGATATATAATATAATGCAATGAATATAAAGCGGCGGCTTTCGCGGAAATTTTCCGCGAAAGCCGCCGCTTTACATATAGCCGAAACGGTTTTATCTTAAATATCAGTCGGCTTTTCTCGTTTTCGCCCACTCTTTCATACGAAGGTCGTGAGCGAGTATTTTTTTACGCAGTCTTATCGAAAGGGGAGTTACTTCCACGAGTTCGTCGTCCGCGATGAATTCGAGGCACTGTTCGAGCGAAAGGACGGTCGGCGTTATAAGTTTGAGAGCCTCGTCGCTGCCCGCCGCGCGGGAGTTTGTGAGATGTTTGAGTTTGCAGACGTTCACGGCGAGGTCGTCCTCTCTCGAATTTTCGCCGACGACTTGTCCTTCGTAAACCTTTTCGCCCGCGCCGATGAAGAGCGTGCATCTTTCCTGCGCGTTGAAAAGTCCGTACTGCGTCGTCACGCCCGATTCGAATACGACGAGGCTGCCCCTCGTCCTCGACGGCATATCCCCTTTATATTCCTCGTATCCCGCGAAAACGTGGCTCATTATTCCGAAACCTTTGGTATCGGTGAGCATTTCGCTCCTGTAACCGAAAAGGCATCTCGCGGGGATCTTGAATTCGAGTTTCGTCGTTCCTCGGTCGTCCGCGGACATATCGAGGAGTTCGCCTTTTCTCGCGCCTATCTTGTTCATTATCGCGCCGACGTAGTCGTTCGGGACTTCTATAACAAGGTCTTCCATAGGCTCGTGCGTCTTGCCGTTTATCTCTTTAAAGATCACTTTCGGGCGGGAGACCTGAAATTCGTATCCCTCGCGGCGCATATTTTCGATAAGAATAGAGAGGTGAAGTTCGCCCCTGCCGAACACTTTGAAGGTATCCGCGCTGTCCGTCTCTTCGACTCGCATCGAAACGTTGGTCTCTATCTCTTTGAAAAGCCTTGCGCGAAGGTGTCTTGAAGTGACGTATTTCCCCTCTTTTCCGGCGAAAGGACTGTTGTTTACCATAAAATACATCGAAACCGTCGGCTCGTCGATGGCGACGAAGGGCAGTTGTTCCACGCAGTCCGGCGAACAGATCGTCTCGCCGATATTTATGTGATCTATACCGGATATCGCGATTATATCGCCGAGTTCCGCGCTTTCGACTTCCGTTCTTTTAAGCCCCTGAAACTGATAGAGCCTGCCGACTCTCGCGTTCGTCGTAGTCTTGTCCGTGTGAACGACGGTGACCGACTGCGCGTCGGCAATCCTTCCGCGGACTATCCGACCTATTCCGATACGGCCGACGTATTCGTCGTAGTCCACGTTGCATATTATCGCCTGCAAAGGCGCGTCCGCGTCGCCCTGCGGAGCGGGAACTTCGGAAATTATGACGTCGAGAAGGGGATCCATATTTTCCCCGTGCGAAGTCGGACTTTCGGACGCCCAGCCCTGTTTCGCGCTCGCGTAAACGACTTTAAAATCGAGTTGGTCGTCGTTCGCGCCGAGTTCGATAAAGAGATTGATTATTCCGTCTATCGTCGCGTTGAGGTCGCCGCCCTTGTCTATTTTATTTACGCAAACGACGGGCTTTTTATTGAGCGAAAGGGCTTTTTTGAGTACGTATCTCGTCTGCGGCATACAGCCTTCCACCGCATCGACGAGAAGTACCACGCCGTCCACCATCGAGAGTATGCGTTCCACCTCGCCGCCGAAATCGGCGTGTCCCGGAGTGTCAATTATGTTTATTTTCACGTCTTTATAGACGAGCGCGGTGTTTTTGGCGAGTATGGTGATGCCTCTTTCCCTCTCGATATCCCCGCTGTCCATAACGCGTTCCGCGACGACTTCGTTCGAGCGGAAAATATTGTTTTGTTTTAAAAGCGCGTCAACGAGAGTGGTTTTCCCGTGATCGACGTGCGCTATTATCGCTATATTCCTTACGTTTTGCCTGATATCCATTTATCCGTTCCTTTTTTAACAGAAATAGTATATCTTTCGCGGGCGGTTTTGTCAATTAAATAGAGTAATCCCGCACAAAAAAATAGACAAAATCTCTTTATTATGTTAAAATTTAAGCATGAAAAAAATATTGATGATAGCGACGGGCGGTACGATAGCGTCCAGAATAGGTCCGGACGGGCTTTCGCCCGAAATGAACGCGGAAGAGATATTGTCGTTCGTTCCCGAAGTCAGGAGCGTCTGCGAGATCGACGCGGTAAGAATAATGAATATCGACAGCACCAACGTAACGCCTGCCGCGTGGCTCGAAATGGCGAAAACGGTCAGGGAAAACTACGGAAAATACGACGGTTTCGTCATCTGTCACGGCACGGACACCATGGCTTATACCGCGGCGGTGCTATCGTATCTTATTCAGGACAGTCCGAAACCTATAATCCTCACGGGCTCGCAAAAGCCGATAGATATAGGTATAACCGACGCGAAAACCAACCTTTCGGACAGTTTTCTGTACTGCGCGAGCGATTTTTCCCGCGGCGTTTCGATAGTGTTCGACGGGAAAGTCATATCGGGCGTAAGAGCGAAAAAGGTCAGGAGCAAGAGTTTCAACGCCTTCGAGAGCATAAATTATCCCTATCTCGCCGTAATTTCGGACGGCAGGATAATACAGTACGGCGCGAAAAAGAGAAAGAGGGCGGTAAAGTTTTACGACAAACTCGAAGAAAACGTCGGACTTTTAAAACTTATCCCCGGATTAAAGCCCGAAATTATGGAAGAATACTTCAAACTTCATAAAGCGGTGATAGTTGAAAGTTTCGGAGTCGGCGGTATTCCCGACGCCGAGGAGTTTTCCTATTACGACGTGATAGAAAAATGGCGCAAAAAGGGCAGAATAGCCGTTATGTGCACGCAGGTCGTAAACGAGGGGAGCGATATGTCGGTGTATAAAGTCGGGAAGAGCCTTAAAGAAAAATACGGATTTCTGGAATCCTACGATATGACTCCCGAAGCGGTGATCGCGAAACTTATGTGGCTTCTTCCGCTCGCGAAAACGAAAAGACAGGTGGAAAAATTATTCTATAAGAACGTTTCGGACGACTTAC
>CADBSX010000063.1 GCA_902797515.1 uncultured Eubacteriales bacterium
AAGGTCTGCGGCAGTTGGTCACTGCGACCGCCGACGGCGCGACGGCGGCGACGGAGGCTGTAAAGTATATAAACGGACTGTAAAAAAACGAGGGCGGGCGCGTTTGCCCCGTCGCCGGGCGCGGACTTCTTCTCTTCTGTCATTCTGAACACTGCCCGCCTGACGGACAAATGAAGAATCTACTTTAAATAAGAGAGATCCTTCCAAAGCCCGTCAATGACCGTCGGGTCAGGATGACAAATAAAAAAGAACAGTACATTAAACGCAAACTTTTTCACGGCGTTGTCTGTCCATAGAGATTTCTCGGCTGTGACCGAGGTAAAAACCCTTCCACCGCTAACGCGGTCCCCCTTCCCTAAAAGTCGTAAACGACTGTTAGGGACGGTCGAGCGGGAAATAAACGCGTTTCCCTTTCGCTAAAACTTTCTATCGAAAGTGTTAGGGACGGTCGGAAGAAAGCGAGGATAACGCAACAATAAAAACCGTATAAAAAGGCTCGGGAGTTTCCCGAGCCTTGCGTTTTTTGCGTGTTTTTATTTATGCGTTGTTATGCTTAAACCGTTCGGCTTATTCCCATTCGATCGTGCCGCTCGGCTTTGGAGTAAGGTCGTAAACCACTCTGTTTACGTTCGCTACTTCCGAGGTGATCCGCGCGACTATCTTTTTCAAAAGTCCGTAAGGTATCTCCTCTATCGTCGCGCTTATCGCGTCGCGCGTATTCACCGCCCTTATTATCACGGGATAGGCGTAAGTCCTCTTGCCGTCCGTTATCCCCGTCGATCTCACGTCCGGAACGATGGTGAAGTACTGCCATACTTTTCCCTGCAAGCCGTTCTTCGCGAATTCTTCGCGGAGTATCGCGTCGGACTCTCTCACCGCTTCGAGCCTGTCCCGCGTTATCGCGCCGAGACACCTCACGCCGAGCCCGGGGCCCGGGAACGGCTGACGGTAAACCATTTCGTCGGGAAGTCCGAGCGCCTTTCCTACTACTCTCACCTCGTCTTTATAGAGAAGTTTCACCGGCTCTACGAGTTCGAATTTAAGGTCTTCGGGAAGTCCGCCGACGTTGTGATGCGCCTTTACGCCCTTTTCGCTCTCTAATATGTCGGGATAGATGGTCCCCTGCGCGAGAAAGCCTATTCCTTCGAGTTTCCTCGCCTCTTCCTCGAATACTCTTATAAATTCCGCGCCTATCACCTTTCTCTTCGTTTCGGGATCGGCAACGCCTTCGAGTTTTTTAAGAAACCTCTCCGCCGCGTCAACGTAAACGAGGTTGGCTTTCATCTGCTTTCCGAAAACCTCTATCACCTGTTCGGGCTCGCCTTTGCGAAGAAGTCCGTGATTGACGTGCACGCAAACGAGATTTCTGCCTATCGCTTTGATAAGAAGAGCGGCGCATACGGACGAATCCACTCCCCCCGACAGCGCGAGAAGAACTTTGCCGTCTCCTACCTGTTTCTTTATCGCCGAAACCTGTTCGTCGATAAACTCTTTCGCGAGTTCTTCGCTCACGATCCTCTTCATGTTTTCCGGTCTTACATTGCTCATATATAACTCCTTATAAGTTTTTTTCTACTTGTTTCGCTATCTGTTCCATGCCTTTGACGGTAGGATGCCCGCAGGCTTTGTCTATATCCTTTAAAACTATACATTTAACGCCCGTCTTTTCGCATATTATCTTCGCCGCCTCGGAAAGATGCGGATCGAGATCGGTGTTCAAAATGAAATATATTTTCGTTTCGGGGGCGGCTTTTCTGAGTATCTGCAACAGGTACGACAGCGCGGGAAGAACTTTGTATAAATCCTTTTCCGTCTGCCTCGCGAGTTTTATTCCGCCTGTCGGCGAGCCTGCCCAGTTATCGTTGGTAAGGCCGAAAACGAAAAGGGAATCCACCTTGTTTTCGGTGAAAAATCCCCCCTCTATAAGTCTTTTCGCCCTCGCGACGAAGGAAATTTCCGAACGGTCCGCTCCGTCGTAGCCCGTATGACAAACCGTGGTTCCCGACCAACTGTCGTTCCGTAAAAGTATGCCGCCCGTGTCCTTTAAAAGCCTGCTCCACCAAGTCTGTTCGACTTTATTCACGTCCGTAACGGGCTTTCCGTCTTCCGTCCTCCGTCCCCAAGTACTGTAGTAAAAAGCGTATCCTTCGGGGATATAGCCCTCGAAAGTGGAATAACTGTCTCCGATTATCACCGTGTTGCCCGTAGTTTTCATCTTTTAATAGTCCTTATCGTAAGTTTTTTATTATTTCGTCGGTAAATTTTTCGGTCGTCGCGTTTCCGCCGAGGTCCGACGTCAGAACTTTCCCTTCCACCAGCGTTTTTTCGACCGCTTTTTTTATTTTTTCCGCAGTTTTTCCGTCACCGATATGTTCGAGCATCATAACCGCCGCCTGCAAAAGCGCGGTCGGATTCGCTATCCCTTTCCCCGCGATGTCGGGCGCGGAACCGTGCACCGCCTCGAATACGGCGACTTCTTTACCGAGATTTGCGCCCGCGACGAGTCCGAGCCCGCCGACGAGTCCCGCTATAAGGTCGGATATTATATCCCCGTACAAGTTCGGCGCGACGAGCACGTCGTATTTTTCGGGATAGGAAACGAGTTGCATACACATATTATCGACTATCTTGTCGTCGGCGGCTATTTCGGGATATTCCGCCGCTATAAAACGGAAACGCTCTAAAAACAGTCCGTCCGTTTTTTTAAGGATATTCGCCTTATGCACGCAGGTGACTTTCTTTCTGTTCCTGCTTTTCGCGTAGTCGAAAGCGAATCTTATTATTCTGTCCGTCGCCTTTTCCGTTATCCTTTTTATCGCCTCGTATCCGCCATTTATCTCTTTTTCTTCGCCGATATATAAGTCCTCGGTGTTCTCTCTGACCGTGACTATATCGACGTTTTTATAGGGCGAAACGCCGCCGAAAGAATACGCGGGGCGCAAATTCGCGTAGAGGTCGAACGCGAGCCGAAGTTCCACGTTCACCGACCTGAATCCCTTGCCTATCGGCGTGGTGACCGGACCTTTGAGCGCGACTTTGTATTTCTTTATCGCCTCGACTGTCTCTTTCGGTAAAGTTTCGCCCGTCTTTTCGTAAGCCGTCGCCCCGACGTCGAATTCGTGACAGCGAAGTTCCGCGCCCGCGGCGGCAAGCACTCTTTTCGTCGCGTCGACTATTTCGGGACCTATTCCGTCACCTTTAAGTAAAACTATATCTTTCATATCAAGCCTTTATATTCCCGACGTACTTCGTCGCAGGTCTTATTATCTTATTGCAGTAAAGCATCGTTTCTATGTCGTGCGATATCCAGCCGACGAGCCGAGCCGTCGCGAAAATAGGAACGTAGAGTTCTTCGGGGATAGACAGCATACGGTAAACGAGCCCCGAATAGAAGTCCACGTTCGCGCAGCACGCCGCGCCCGTCTTTTCTGAAACGCGCCGTATCGCCGCCTTTTCGAAACGAGTGTAAAATCCGTACCGAGCCTCGTGTTTTTCCTCGGCGAGTTTTCCCGCCGTTTCCCTTAAAATCTCGCATCTCGGATCGGAAAGAGTATATACAGCGTGCCCTATTCCGTATATAAGTCCGCTGTTATCGTAGTATTTCTTCGCGAGTATCCTGCTTATAACGTCGTCTATCTTTTCGTCGGACGCGTCAACTCCTATATCGTCTATTATCGCGTCCATCATCTTTTTCGCCGCCATGCTCGCGCCGCCGTGCCTCGGCCCTTTCAGAGACGCCAAGCTCGCGGCGACCATAGAGTAAATATCGGTAAGCGTCGAGGCGACTACGCTGCCGACGAACGCGCTGTTGTTTCCGCCGCCGTGATCGGCGTGGACTATAAGACACGTGTCGAGCGTTTTCGCTTCGAGCGGCGTGAATTTTCCGTCGTTCCTCGACATATACAGAATATTTTCCGCGACCGAATACTCTTTTTTCGGGAAATGGATATGAAGAGAGTCTCCGTCGAGATAGTGCGTTTTCGCTTGCAAACAGTACGAAATTATCGCGGGCATTTTGGCGACGAGCGACGTCCCCTTTTCTATCATGCCCTCGCCCGAAATGTCGTCGGGATCTTTATCGAAAGCGTACAGGGAAAGTATCGAACGGGAAATATGGTTCATCAGCGACTGCGACGGATGCGGCAGAATTATGTTTTCCAGAAAGCCCGCGGGAAGGTCGTATCGGCTCTTTATTATATTACCGAATTCTTCCGTTTCCTTTTCGTCGGGATAATGTCCGAAGAGAAGAAGAAAACAAGTCTTTTCATAGCCGAAACCGTCGCCCGCTCGCGCCGCGACTTCCGTAACGTCTATATCCCTGTAATAGAGATTTCCTATCTTCGGCATTTTGACGTCGTTTTCGACGGTGTATCCGTCAACTTCCGATACCTTCGTAAGTCCGACCAGAACTCCCGTTCCGTTGTTGTTCCTCAATCCCTTTTTTACCTTATAAACGTCGTAAAGTTCGGACGG
>CADBSX010000064.1 GCA_902797515.1 uncultured Eubacteriales bacterium
AACTCTGCCTTTGTGGAAGGAATTCAACGCCTGCGTGAACGCCTTTTTCGACGGAAAGACGCTCGCCGACCTTTGCCGACGGGATTTTTCGGACGAATACGTTATATAAAAATTACGAATTTATATAGAATAAATATACTTTCATAAATTGACAATTATTTTATGTAGTGATATAATAGTAACCGAAAGAAAAAAGCAAAAGGAGTAAAAAAATGAAAAAACTTGTATCTTTCATCTTGTCTCTCTGTCTTGCCTTTTCGCTTACCGTCGGTCTCGCGGCTTGCGATTCGACAGGGAAAGGCAACGACGATAAAGGGGGAAACAACACTTCGGAAACTTTCAGTACCGAATGGACTACCGACGCCGAGTATCATTGGCACAAGTCTCTTACCGAGGGCAGTACGGAAGTATCGGATAAGGGCGGTCACGCCTATACGTCTTCTTTAAACGGCGACGTTAAGACTTACGTATGCGGCACTTGCGGATATTCGTACGAAGAAACGATATCCTATGCTGATAACTTCGCGGCGAGTTTTGCGGGAAAAACCGTAAACGTAAAAGTTACGGGCGACGGCGAAGAGGCGACCGCGACTGTCAAAGGCGGCTCGGAAACTTCGATGCCCGTTATCGACGGCAGTAAGTATTTTATCGGCGACAACGGCGAAAAGACGGGCGAAGTCACCTACGATTTAACGACGATAATGTCCACCGAAGAGCCCGACGCTTTCGCGCAGTTCCTTATGACACTCTCTTCCTTGGTCGGCGTTAACGTTTCGGACGCGGCGAACGGGCTGTTCTCTATGGCAGGCGTAGATCTTTCGTCTTTCACCGCGAATTTCGATCCGTCGATCATAACGCATTACGAAAACGAACTTCTTAAAAAAGTTTTGAGCAACGAAGAAGGCATCGTTTACGCGACAAAGACGGAAGACGGCTATAAGCTGACGCTCAACGCGAATAAGACTATCGAACTCGTTAATAACCTTTACGACAAGACGATCCTCGAACTCCTCGACTACTACGTAGCCGAAGGAACTTCCGAAAAAGTCAACACCTGCATAAGCACCGTGCTTTACGGAACGGTCGGCGACCTTAACGATTTCCTCAAAGAGAACGGAATAGACGTCGTTGAAATATACGAAACCGTTTATCCGTTTATCCCCGAAGAGGTAATAGCAGAGGGACAAGTGCCCGATCCCGAAACGTTAAAGAATTTATTGGATTTTGCAAAAGACAGCAATACTTTTGAGTTGATTAAATCGTTGATTCCCGCCGAAGAGGGCGCGCCCGAAATCGAGGCTGACGCCATAAAAGAAATGGCGGACGATATTCTCGGTTCGACGGTGTTCGAGCTGCCCGAGAAAATAATGTCTTACGTATTCGCGGCGAACTACGATTTCGGCGACGACGACGGCGTGGACGCAGAAGAGAACGGCGGCGACGAAGAAATAGTTGAAGGCGGCGAAAACGACGGAGAAGAGGGAATAACCGAAGGCGGCGACGACGTTTACGGCAATGACGACGATACTTTCGGCGACGACGATTATACCTACGGTGACGACGATTATTACGGCGAAACCGAAGGATTCAGTATGCCTGCGAAAGAGGACGTGTTGAGAATGCTCGAAGGCGTCAGATTAGAGATAACGGTAAGCGCGGAAGGCTATATCGTTTCCGTGGAATTCGCGGCGAACATCGGAAGTATGATAGGCTTTGAGAGCGAAAGAGTTGAAATAACGATAGCGCTCGCTTAAATTAAACCGAATAAAACCTAATTAAAGAGAATACGCCCCGTTTCGCACAAAGCGAAACGGGGCGTAATTTTTTATTCTGAAACGTTTTGTCTTTAACGGACAATATTACTTAACGATAAAGTTCACGAGCCTTCCCTTGACGATTATCGCCTTGACTATCTGTTTTCCTGCGACCGCGTTTTTGACGGGATCTATTCCGAGGGCGGCGGCTTTTACCGTTTCGTCGTCGGCGTCGCTCGCTACGACCGTCTTTCCCTTCATCTTACTGTTCACCTGAACGGCTATTTCGACTTCCTGTTTCACGAGCGCGCTTTCGTCGCAGACGGGATATTCTTGCAAAAATACCGATTTCTTGTTCCCCATTACGGACCACAATTCTTCCGAGAAGTGCGGAGCGCAGGGGGCGAGAAGAGTTATAAGCGTTTCCACCGTTTTGACGACGTATTCTTCGCGCCTGTTTTCTGTTCCGTCGTACTTGTAGATTGCGGTTACGAGTTCCATAAGCCTCGCGACGGCGGTATTGAACGAAAACGCGTTCATATCCCTGTCAACGCTTTTTATCGCGTAAGCCTCGCTGAAAAGGAGTTCTTTTTCTGTTATTTCGGGCTCGGGAAGTTTTCCGCGTTTATAAGTCTTGACTTTTTCGACGAGCCTTTCTATCCTGTCCGCGAATTTCGCGATGGATTTTATTCCGTTGTCGTCCCACGGTCCGCCCTCGGTATAAGCAAACCCGAACATCAGGTAAAGCCTTAAAATATCCGAGCCGTAAGTGTCTATATAGGTATCGGGCGAAACGACGTTGCCTTTCGACTTGCTCATCCTGTTTCCGTCGGGGCCGAGAATTATTCCCTGATGCGTGAGCGACGTGAACGGCTCGTCGAATTTGAGGTAGCCCATATCGCGGAGAGCCTTCGTTATAAATCTCGCGTAGAGAAGGTGCATACACGCGTGTTCGGGACCGCCGACGTACTTATCCACGGGCAGCATCCTGTTTATTATTTCGGGATCGAAGGGCATATCCTCGTTTTTATTGTCGGGATAACGGAGATAATACCAACTCGAACACACGAACGTGTCGAGCGTATCGGGATCTCTTTTTGCTTTGCCGCCGCATTTCGGGCATTTCGTATTCATAAACGACGCGCATTTTTTGAGCGGCGATTCGCCGTCGGGCTTGAATTCCACGTCTTTCGGAAGAAGGACGGGGAGGTCCTTGTACGGAACGGGCACCGCTCCGCATTTTTCGCAGTGAATAACGGGAATAGGCGCGCCCCAATAACGCTGACGGGAAACGAGCCAGTCGCGAAGCCTGTAATTTATCTTATGCTGTCCTTTGCTTAAAGTACTGAGTCTGTTGAGTATCGCCTTTCTCGCCTCTTCCGACGGCATACCGTCGAATTCGAGGCTGTTTATAAGCGTGCCGTCGTCGCAGAAGGGAAGATCTGTCTTTCCCGACGGATCTCTTATTACGACGTTTATCGGCAGACCGTATTTTTTCGCGAAAACGTAGTCCCTCTCGTCGTGAGCGGGAACGCCCATAACCGCGCCCGTGCCGTAAGAATAGAGAACGTAGTCCGCGCAGTATATAGGCACTTTTTTGCCGTTGATAGGATTTATCGCGTAAGCGCCGATAAATACGCCCGTCTTTTCCCTCGCCGTAGAAAGCCTTTCAATCTCTTCCGTTTTCGAGGTCTTTTCGATATATTTGTTTACTTCCGCTTTTCTGTCTTTCGTTACGAGTTTTTTAACGAGCGGATGTTCGGGCGCGAGAACGACGTAAGAAACGCCGAAAAGCGTGTCCGCGCGAGTGGTAAAGACCTTGAATTCGTCGCCGTTTTCAGCCTGAAACACGACTTCGCCGCCGAGCGATTTACCTATCCAGTTTCTCTGCATCGCCTTCGTTTTTTCGGGCCAATCCAGATTGTTTAAACCGGATAAAAGTTCTTCCGCGTAGTTTGTTATCCTGAAAAACCATTGAGTGAGGTTTTTCTTCACGACCTGCGTGCCGCACCTCTCGCAATGTCCTTCCTGTACCTGCTCGTTCGCGAGGACGGTGTTGCAACTCGGACACCAATTCACGGGCGCTTCCTTTCTGTAAGCGAGTCCGTTTTCGTATAATTTCAGAAAGAGCCATTGCGTCCATTTGTAGTAATCGGGCATACAGGTCTTTATCTCGTAATTCCAATCGAACATCGCGCCCATGGCTTTGAGTTGTTTTTCCATAGTGGCGATGTTTGAAAGAGTGGATTTTTCGGGATGGATCCCCGTCTTTATGGCGTAGTTTTCCGCGGGCAGACCGAAAGCGTCGAATCCCATAGGCTCGAAAACCTCGTAACCTTTCATCTTTTTATATCTCGCGTAACTGTCGGTGAGACCGTAGTTATACCAGTGACCGAGGTGAAGTTTCGACGCGGAGGGATAAGAGAACATTTCGAGACAGTAAAACTTCTTGTCCGCGTTTTTTCTGTTGAAGGAATAGAGTTTGTCTTTTTCCCATTTTTTCTGCCATTTTTGTTCGATAGATTTCATATCCATAAAGCGACACCTGCCGAAAACGTTTTTTCCGACGGTATCCGACGGCTCGCGCCGTCGGATACACGCAAATATTATATCATAATAAATTTTTTTTTACTACTTTTTAACGGTGCGAAACGAAGTTTTCACAAAATATTTTTTACGGACTACCGTCAAAACAATGACTTTTTTTCTCAAATGTGTTATCATATTGCTGTTTTCAAAGAGGAATAATATGTCGGAAGAGAAAAACGGTTACGGAATAGTCAAAGACAGGGATCTGAAGCCCGAAAGCAAAGGAAGAAAATTTTTAAGAACCGCGATATACACTTTGTTGTCGTCGGTATTGTTCTCGTTCGGATTTCATTATATGGTCGCGCCCTCGAAATTCGCCCCGGGCGGGATCGCGGGAGTTATCGCGCTTATTCAGTTCATAACGAAATCGAACGCGGGCGGCGCGGCGGCGGGGCTCGATTTCAGTCCTTTCCTGCTCGTCGTCGTAACTATTCCCATCCTTATTCCCGCGTGGAAGATCCTTCCGAAAGAGTTTTCGGTAAAGACTTTTGTCAACTGTCTTTTAATGTCGGTAATGATATTCGCGCTCGATAATTTCATCGATCCCGCATACGAGATGTCGATAGCGGGGATCGCGGAAATAACGGACGTCGGAACGAGGATAATAGCGGCGATATTCGGCGGGATACTCAGCGGTTTTTCGCTTGCCTGCGCGCTCAAAATAAACTCTTCGTCGGGCGGCGTGGACGTCGTCGCGGCGATGGTGCAGAAGAAAAATCCGCACAAAAGCGTCGCTTCCATAATATTCATTATAAACAGCGTAGTAATACTCGTTTCCGTGCCTATATATAAAGACAATTTAATGCCCGTATATCTCGCGCTTATATTCATTTTTGTATCTATGAAGACGAGCGATATAATGTTGCAGGGCAGTAAATCCGCGCTCAAATTCGAGGTCATAACGGAACACGGGGAAGAGATATCGAAAGAAATAATAGAGAAACTCGGACACGGCGTGACGGTAACGCCTGCGGAAGGAATGTTCGAGCGCAAGGAAAAGCAACTTTTAATCTGCATAATCAAACCTCGGCAGGTCGCTGGCTTTCAGGAAATACTGAAAAAGTATCCGGACACGTTCGCATACGTAGGGCAAGTGAACGAAATAATCGGGAAATTCAACAAAAGGGACAAAAGGAAATGAAAAAGCGACGAAAAACGCTTGCTTTAAAAAGCGAAATGTAGTAAAATAAAAATTACTTGGACTTTGCGGGCGTAGTTTAGCGGTAAAATATGAGCTTCCCAAGCTTAGGTTGTGGGTCCGACTCCCATCGCCCGCTCCAAAAACGCAGGCACGGAAAGGTTTCAGCCTATCCGCGCCTGCGTTTGTAAAACAAGGATAATATCGCAGTCCGGATCTGTCCGACTAAATCTAAACGGTATTATACGAGAAGAATTATGAAAAAAGTGCTTTTAATCGGAGATTCCATAAGGAAAGGATATGATACGTTCGTCAAATTGTCGTTTAAGGATAAAGCGGACGTGTTTTTTCCGTCTGATAATTGTAGATTTGCGGGATACGTTTTTAGGAATTTAATCGAATGGAAAAACAATTTGTGTTGTGGTAATGACGTTGAT
>CADBSX010000065.1 GCA_902797515.1 uncultured Eubacteriales bacterium
GCAGGAATACGTCGCGATGGTCAACGAATTCGGCGGAAAGATGCCCGACGCGATAGGCGTTCCCGAAGAACAACTCCGCGAGGCGTCAAAACTTTCGGTCTGCAAGATAAATATCGATTCGGACATAAGGCTCGCTATGACGGGAACGATAAGAAAATTCTTCGTCGAACATCCCGAAAAGTTCGATCCGAGAGAATATCTCAAACCTGCGAGGGCCAACATAAAAGAACTCGTAAGGCATAAACTCGTCAATGTGCTCGGCTGCGCGGGAAAAGCGGAAATTTGCCTTTGATACGTATAAATATAACGCGAAAAAACGGCGGGAAAACTTCCCGCCGTTTTTATCTGCTTAAAAATTCAACGCCCTTTATAAGAATATCGTTTATCAGGTCGTCTTTTAAGGAATAATAAATTATTTTTCCGTCTCTTACGCACGACACCGCGCCTATATTCCGCATAAATCGGAGTTGATGGCTTACCGTAGTCTGATTTATTCCGAGCACCGAAGAAATATCGGTAACGCACATATCGGATATGGCGAGCGCGGATAAAATTTTCAACCTCGTCTTATCCGAAAACAGCGAAAAGAATTCCGAAAGTTCGTTTAAAACTTCCCCTTTTAAAGAGTAATCGTCGATTATCTCTTTCGTCTTTTTATCCAACAATAAAACCGCGTTTTCCATTTATTTATCTCCGTTTTTGTTTCTGTAAATATGATACAACATATATTTTGATATGTCAATTCGTTCATATAACGGAATTTTGTCGCATAAAGTATATTAAGATAAAAATTTGTTGAAAAAGGAGATTTTATGAATTCGTCCGATATCGTTTTACTCGGCATACTGTTTCTTTTATACACTAATAATACAATAACCTCGACTCAACTTCTGCTTCTTCTGGCTCTTCTGTCCACAACGAACTCTTTCCCTTGCGGTTGCAGAAATAATAATAATTCCGCGACTTAAAAAGCGAACAAATGTTTGACTATTGAATTATTATATGTTATAATAATTATGAACGTTTGTTCATTTTAGAAATTATGCTTGATTACGAAAGATTAAAAATACTGACCGAAAGCGCGAAATACGACGTTTCCTGCTCTTCTTCGGGCTCGTCGAGAAAGAACACGAAAGACGGGATCGGTAACGCGAGCGTGTGCGGCATCTGCCACTCTTTTACTGAGGACGGCAGATGTATTTCTCTGCTTAAAATTCTGATGACGAATAAGTGTTCATATGATTGTCAGTACTGCGTAAACAGGCGCAGCAACGACGTTCCGAGAGCCGAGGCGACTCCCGACGAAATATGCGAACTCGTTATGAATTTTTATATGCGGAATATGATCGAAGGTCTTTTTCTTTCGTCCGCCGTTTGCGTTAGCCCTGATAATACGATGCAAAAACTTACCGAAACGGTATATAAACTCCGTAAACTTTACAAATTCAACGGTTATATCCACTTGAAAGGTATTCCGTCGGCGGATAGAAATTTAATAATAAAAGCGGGCGAACTTGCCGACAGAATGAGTTTCAACGTAGAACTTCCCTCCGAATCGAGCCTGAAACTTCTCGCTCCGCAAAAAACGAAAAACGGAATATTCGAGCCTATGTCTTTTATGTCCGACGAATACAAACAGGCAAAAACGTTACGATACGATAAATTCCTGCCCGCCGGACAAACCACTCAAATGATAGTCGGCGCAAGTCCGGAAAGCGACGGAAAAATAGTCCGACTCGCGCAAGGCTTATACGGAAAATTCGCCCTGAAAAGAGTTTATTATTCATCGTATATTCCTACGAATTACACTAATCCGAATTTACCTGTAACAGGCGCGGGATTACTACGGGAACACAGATTATATCAGGCTGACTGGCTTTTGAGATTTTACGGTTTCAAAGCGGAAGAGATACTCGACGAAAACGAAAATTTGTCCGAAAATTTCGATCCGAAATGCCACTGGGCGTTAAAGCATCCCGAATTTTTTCCTGTTGAAATAAATTCCGCGCCGCCCGAAGTTCTCGTACGCGTCCCGGGGATAGGCTTTAAGAGCGCGACGAAAATAGTAAAGGCGAGAAAATACGGATCGCTTAAATTCGATGACCTTTTCAAAATGCGCGTGGTAATGAAAAGAGCCGCGTCATTCATAACCTGCCGCGGAAAGTTTTTCGGAACGGAAAACCAAGACAAAAGAGTTCTGCTTCTTACGGATACGGAAAGCGCGAAACAGATTTCCTTTTTTGAAAACGCGGAAACCGCGCCCGCCGCTTTTTTGAGTGAATTATGATATACTATTCTTTTGACGGAACGAAAATCGGTTTACTTTGCTGTATTTTTAACGCTTTTTATGACAGAAGGAAACCTGACGGTATATTTTGTTCGTCTTATCAATACTCCGTTTTCGACGAGATAAAAGAAATTGTTTCCGATAAAGAAAAAGCCGAGCGCGTTAAAAAATGTATCGAGAAATGCAAAACTAAATACGCGGCGTTCGATCTCGATTTCGCGTATTTAAGCGGTCTTGAAAGCAAATATAAAATTATTTTCGATTATTTTTATTACGTGATAAAGAATAAAAATATCGACGTTTCGGAAAATTACGCGGAAA
>CADBSX010000066.1 GCA_902797515.1 uncultured Eubacteriales bacterium
TGGAAAACTTTTTTTCTGTTCGGTTTGCCGTGCGTGCTTGCGGGCGTATTGTCGCAGGCTTACAGTCTGATAGACACCGTTATCGCGGGGAAGTTTCTGGGCGAACGGGGACTTGCCGCGATAGGCGCGACCGCTCCTCTTATTACGTTCGTTTCGTCCGTTTTTTGGGGATTTACGAGCGGTTTTGCAATATTCGTAGCAAAACTTTTCGGCGCGAAGGACTATAAAAAGATAAAGACGTCGATAGGAACGGCGTATCTTCTGACGTCCCTTTTCTGTATTCTTTTCGCGGTCGTACTCGTCGCCCTGAAAGATCCCGTACTCGACGCTCTGAACGCGGACGCCTCGATAAGAGAGGACGCGTTTATCTATTTCGCCGTGTATATGGGCGGATTGTTCCTTATAATAGCGAGCGCGACGGGCAGTTATATTATGAACGCGCTCGGCATGAGCAGGATCCCGCTTTTGACTTCGGTGATTTCGAGCGTGATAAACGTCGGCGGCAATATTCTCGCCGTCGCGGTTTTTAATGCGGGAGTTATGGGACTTGCGCTTTCCACCGTCGTTTCCGCGGTTGTTTCGGACGTCGTTTACACCGTAAAACTCTTGCGTACTTTTAAGGAAATGGGCGTAAAAGACGTTAAATTCATATCGTTGAGATCTCTCGAAGGCTCTTACGCTTATTCTTTGCCGAATATGGTGCAGCAGACGTCGATGTATCTCGTCGGGATGCTCGTGTCGCCGATGGTGAACGGACTCGGCGCGGCGGCGTCCGCGAGTTATTCGGTCGTTTCCCGCGTTTACGATCTGAACGCGAGCGTTTATCAGCAGTCCGCGAGGTCGCTTTCAAACTACGCGGCGCAGTGCGACGGCATGAAAAAATACGACGGCTTGAAAAAAGGCGTTTTCGTCGGCTTTATTCAGGGAATAGTCTTTCTCGCGCCCGTGCTTATCGTCTGCGTGTTGTTCAAACGGGAAGTGAGTCTGATATTTTTCAAAGACGACGTGAGCGAGGCGGCGAAAAACTATACTTATCTTTTTTCCGAGGCGTTTTTGCCGTTTATCGTATTCAATATGATCTGCAATCTCTTACATAACCTCTACCGAGGCGTAAAGGCAATGCGTTTTCTGTTCGCCGCGACTTTTTTCGCCGCGACGGTGAGATACGTTTTGTCGCTTGTACTTATGCCGGAGTACGGAATAATCGGTTTCTACGCCGCGTGGGCGGCGTCGTGGATAGCGGAAGCGGCGTTCTCGTTCGCGATTTTCCTTTCGGGGCGGTGGAATCCGAAGGTAAAGGCGGAAAAACTCGCGAAAAAGGTTGCCTGAAAAAGTTAAAAAGCGTATAATAGGTTCTATGAAATACGCAGTGATAACCGATATACACGCGAACGTGTACGCGCTCGAAGCCGCGCTTAAAGAGATAGACGGAGAAAAGCCGGATAAAATATTATGCCTCGGCGATATGGTCGGAAACGGCGCGTTTCCCGAAGAGACGGTTTCTTTAATAAGAAAGCGGGGGGATATACTCTGCGTAAAGGGCAATCACGAGATGTTTATGGAACTCGACCTCGACGGCATAAAAAACGGCGATAAGCGGCTCGAAATGTTCAGACGACAGCAGAGAATTTTGAGCGAAACTTCCAAAAAATTTCTCGCGGGACTTCCCGAAGAATTGTTTTTTTCGGACGGCGTGAAAAAAGTCGTCTGTTTTCATTATCCGAAAAACCGTAACGGCAGATTCAAAGACCTTATCTATCTTCCGACCGAAGAGCAGACCGAAGAACTGTTTTCAGGGCTCGACGGCGACGTATTTCTGTTCGGACACGAACACACGGGCTCTCTGCAAGAAATAAAAGGAAAGTATTACCTCAATTTCGGAACTTGCGGTCATTTTTTCAAAGAAAACTGCGCGAGGTACGGTATAGTCGAAATATTTTCGGACGGAAAAGTCTCTTTCCGCGCGGGAGAGGCTTTCTACGACGACTCTTTTTCCCGAAGAAAACAGGAAGAGTGATACGAACCGCCTTCGGGCGGTTTTTTATGTGTTTTTTAGTACGATTGTTCTTCTTTTGAATTTATCTTGCAATTAAGATTGATTTTCGGAAGAATTTGTGATATTATTTAAATATGTTTGAAAATCTTGTCGCCGTAAGGCGGGATAAAAAAATTTATCGCGAAGGAAACAAACTCGTAAAACTCTTCGACGAGAACTATTCCAAGTCGAACGTTTTGAACGAGGCGATAAATCAGGCGAGAGTGGAAGAAACAGGGCTCAATATCCCGAAGATACGGGAAGTCACGGTAATAGACGGGAAATGGGCTATCTCGATGGACTATATCGAAGGCGAGACGCTCGAAAAACTTATGGAAGAACATCCCGAAAGGCGCGCGGAATATCTGAAACTTTTTATCGGCGTGCAGATGGAAATACACTCCAAGAGAAATCTTCTTTTGACGAAATTCGTGGATAAAATGACTATGAAGATACTCGGTTCCGATCTCGACGCCTCGACGCGCTACGATCTTTCCATGCGTATGGCGGCTATGCCCCGTCACAATCACGTGTGCCACGGGGATTTCAATCCGTCCAACGTCGTCGTAACGCCTGACGGAACGCCGTTTATTCTCGACTGGTCGCACGCGAGTCAGGGGAACGCGTCCGCGGACGTCGCCAAGACCTACCTTATATTCAAGACGGGCGGGGAGGACGACCTCGCTGAAGAGTATCTCTCGGAATTCTGTAAAACGTCGGATATTTCCGTGGAATACGTACAAGAGTGGATACCGCTCGTCGCGGCGGCGCAACTTATCAAAGCGGACGGTAAACGGAAAGAAATGTTAATGCCTTTTATAAACGGCGAGGCGAATTTTTAAGGTTTATAAACTTCGCGGGGCTGCGTTTACTGTGAAAATTTTCGTCTTCGGTGACCGACAAGGTCAACCGAAACCGAAAAATTTTCCCGAGCCTTGCCCCGCTCGTTTCTAAACCTTAAAAACCTCACTCGAAA
>CADBSX010000067.1 GCA_902797515.1 uncultured Eubacteriales bacterium
GATATATTTGTTATACTTTATAAAAATATTATATATTTCTATAATTTGCAAGGAAGGACGGACATGGAAGAAAGAATACGTGAAATCAAAGCGCGTATCGAAGAGGAACTCGGCAAAGCGAATACGAGCAGAGAACTTTTCGAACTCAAAGCGAAATACGTGCTCGGAAAAGCGGGGATAATCCCCGGGCTTATGAAGGAACTCGGCAAAGCGGCGAAAGAGGACAGACCTAAACTCGGTCAGATCATAAACACGCTTAAAGAGTGGGCGATCGAATATTTCGCGAGAAAGGAAAAAGAGATAGGCGAGATAGAGAAGAAAATACGCTATAAAAAAGAAACGGTCGATATTACGATGCCGTCTAAAAAGAGGGAACGGGGATCTCTGCATCCCGTTACGCTCGTAAAGGCGGAACTTGCCGAGGTGTTCGCCGGGATGGGATTTAAAATTCTCGAAACGCGCGAGATCGAGGACGATTTCCATAATTTTACCGCGCTCAATACACCGCTCGAACATCCCGCGCGGGACAAGCAGGACACGTTCTATATAAACGACGATTTTATGCTCCGCACGCACACGTCCCCCGGTCAGATACACAGTCTCACGACTATCGAGCCGCCTTTTAAAGTGCTTATTCCCGGGCGTGTTTACCGTTCGGACGACGACGCGACGCATTCGCCTATGTTCCACCAGATGGAAGGGCTCGTCATAGATAAAGACATAACGATGTGCGATTTGCAGGGAATGCTCGACGAAGTGGTGAAAAAAATGTTCTCGAAAGAGGCGAAAACGAGATTCCGTCCGTCGTTCTTCCCGTTCACCGAGCCGTCGGTCGAAGTTGACGTCAGTTGTTTCGAGTGCGGCGGGAAGGGATGCAGGCTCTGTAAAGGCACGGGCTGGATAGAGATACTCGGCGGCGGAATAGTCAACCGCAGAGTTCTGGAAAACTGTAAAGTCGATCCCGATAAATACACCGGTTTCGCTTTCGGGCTCGGGCTCGACAGGATAGCGATGCTCAAATACGGAGTAAATAATATAAAGGTTTTCTACGAGAACGATTTAAGGGCGCTCAGACAATTCAGATAAAGGAGAACGGAAAATATGTTAGCACCTCTCAGTTGGATAAAAGATTTCGTTGACGTCGATTGCACGCCCGAAGAACTCGAAAAGAAATTGTTCGATTGCGGATTCGAGGTCGAACAGGTCATAAAATACGGCGACAAATTAAGTAAGGTCGTCACTTGTAAAATACTTGAAATAAAGCAGCATCCGAACGCGGAAAGGCTCAGAATTTGTCAGGTTGACGCGGGGATGTACGGGATATTGCAGATAATAACGAACGCGCAGAACGTGAAAGTCGGGGATATAGTTCCCGTCGCGGTTGACGGCGCGACGCTCGCGAACGGCGAAAAGATAGAAAACGGAAACCTTCGCGGCGAGCCGTCTTACGGTATGTTCTGCGGCGGAGAAGAACTCGGAATAGACGATAATTTCTATGACGGGGCGTCGGAAAACTGCGTGCTCGTATTCCGCGAAAACTTGCCGCTCGGCAAAGAGATAACCGAAATTTTAGGTCTTAAAGATTACGTTTACGATATTTCGGTACTCGCGAACCGCCCCGACTGTCAGAGCGTATTCGGGATTTCGAGAGAAATAGCGTGCGCGCTCGGAAAGCCGCTCAAAGAGCCTCGTACCGATTATTCGGCGGAAGAAAAAGCGGGCGACGAAAATATCAAAGTAACGGTAAAAGACGGCGAACTCTGTCCGAGATATATAGCGAGCCTTGTAAAAGACGTTAAAATAGAAAAATCCCCGAAATGGATGTCGAGAAGGCTTGCGCTGTGCGGGCTCAATTCCATAAACAATATAGTAGATATCACCAACTACGTGCTTTTGGAACTCGGTCAGCCTATGCACGCGTTCGACCTTAAAGACCTCGAAAACGACGAGATCATCGTCAGGCGGGCGGAAAACGGCGAAAAAATCGTGACGCTCGACGAAAAGGAAGTAACGCTGACGAACGAAAATCTGCTTATCTGCGACGGGAAAAGACCGGTCGCGCTCGCGGGAATAATGGGCGGGCTGAACAGCGAGATAAAGGACGACACGAAAGCCGTACTGTTCGAGTGCGCGAAGTTCAAAAGAGACAATATCAGGCGTTCTTCGAGAAAACTCGGCAAGGCGAGCGACAGTTCGAAGAGATTTGAAAAGGGCGTTGACGAATATACGACCGACCTCGCCTCGAAAAGATCCCTTCACCTCGTCGAAGAACTCGGCGCGGGCAGGATAACGAAAGTCAGAGCCGACGTTTCGGAGGGCAAGGCTCAGGAAAACAAGCAGGTATCGACTACGTTTTCAAAAATAAACGGCGTACTCGGCATCGAAGTTCCGAAAGAAGAGATAGTAAGCATACTCAAAAAACTTCAATTCGACGTCAAAGTAAGCGGAGATAATATAACGACCGTCGCACCGCCGTACAGAGAGGACGTGGAAAGTTATCCGGACCTCGCGGAAGAGATAATCAGAATGTACGGCTACGAGCATATAAAGCCGACGCTTTTGAAGAGCGCGGTGATAACTGCGGGCGGTTACGATAAAGAGCAGAAAGACGAACTGAAAGTCAAAGACGTACTCGTAGAGCAAGGCTTTGACGAGGTTATAACTTATTCCTTCTATTCCGCGAAAGACGTCGCGGCGCTTTGTCTTAAAGAGGGCGACGAAGAGGGGGAAACGATAAGAATAGAAAATCCGATAAGCGACAATTACGAGATCATGCGGAGAACGCTTATCCCGTCTCTTCTCGGCGTTATATCGGGCAATCTCAAAAAGGGCAACGACTATGGCAGAATATTCGAGATAGCGAGGACGTATGCCGCGAAAAGCCTTCCCGTGAACGATTTTCCGACGGAAAACAAAAAACTCTGTATGGCTGTTTTCGGAGCGGAAGAGGATTTCTTCACGCTCAAAGGCGCGGTCGAGGAAATAGGCTCGGCGTTCGGAATAAAATTCGACCTTTCCTCGCGCGCGGATAAAACCTATCTTCATCCCGGCGTTTCCGCGCAAATAATCGCGGACGGGGAAAAAATAGGCGTGTTCGGACAGGTCGCGTACGAAACCGCGGCGGCTTACGATATAGAGAGCAAAGTTTACGTTGCGGAGATAGATTACGATGAACTTTCCGCTAAATTCGGTAAGTCTTTGAGATTTTCGCCCCTTCCGAAATTCCCCGAAGTAAAGAGGGATCTCGCGCTTATCGCGTCGGCGGAACTCACGAGCGGCGAGATAGAAACGGCGATCCGTCAGGCGGGCAAGGGCAGCGTTAAAAGCGTGGAACTCTTCGATGTCTATACCGGCGAACAGGTCGGCGACGGAAAGAAGAGCATGGCTTACACCGTCACTTTTTCGGCGGGCGAAGAAAAGCCTCTTTCGCAAGAGGACGTGGACGCGCTCGTAAAGAGAATACTCGGAAGTCTGAAACACAGACTCGACGTCGAATTGAGATAATGAAACGGGAAGATATAGACAGAATAAATTTTCTCGCGAAAAAGCAACGCGAAGTCGGGCTTGACGAAGAGGAAAAAGCCGAACAGGCGCGCCTTCGCAGGGAATATATAGACAGCGTTATAGGCAATTTAAAGGCGCAACTCGGCGATCCGCCGCGTAGAGGAAATTAACGGAGTTATGATTATTTTAAAAACTGTTAATTCGCTCGTGAAGGTCTTTGAAAACGAAGAGCCGTCGGGCGAGGAAAAAGAAAGCGTGATGCTTAAAGGCGAAAAATACAACTTTCAACTCGTTATCGATAACGAAAATTACGTACTGTTCAACTGTTCGGTAGAGGTGACGGGCGATATAGCGGAATACGTGACGGTAAGAGACGTCGTTTCCCTTCCCGCGACGGTTCTTCCGTCCGTCGAAGACAATTACACTTACGGAAACGACAGAGGTCTTTATCCCGAACTGTTAAAGCCGTTCGGTAAAACGGGGCTCGTGCTGAAAGAGCGGAGACGGCACGCGGTTTACGTGTCAATCGACGGAACGGGCGATATCCCCGTCGGAAAACACGAAATCAGGCTTGCCGTCAGAAACGACAAGGGCGAAACGCTCGCGGAAACGTCGTATTATATTACCGTTTACGGGGAAAAACTTGCCGATACGGATCTTAAAATCACGCATTGGATGCACTACGACGGCATAGCGGAAAAACACGGCGTCAAACTCTTCGACGATGATTTTTATAAGATTTTCGGGAAATATCTCGAAGCTTACGTCGATACGGGCAACAATATGCTTTTAACGCCGCTTTTCACGCCCCCGCTCGACACCTACGTCGGGGGCGAGCGGCTCACGGCGCAACTCGTAAAAGTCAAAGTTACGGGGAAAGACTACGGATTCGATTTTTCCGCGCTCGGTAAATTCATCGATTTTGCGGAGGAGAAGGGCATAAAGTACTTTGAGATGAGCCATCTTTTCACGCAGTGGGGCGGCGTGGCTTGCCCGAAGATAATCGCCGAAAAGGACGGAAAGGAACAAAGGATATTCGGTTGGGAAACCGATTCGCTTTCGGACGATTACGTCGGATTTTTAAAGGCGTTCCTGCCTGCGCTCTGCGATTTTCTCCGCGGAAAAGGTCTCGGCGGGAAATGTTATTTCCACCTTACGGACGAGCCTCACGCGACGCATATCGAGAGGTACGCGAAGTTAAAAGACATTGTTAAAGGGCTTATAGGCGAGTTTAAGACTATGGACGCTTTGAGCAATTACGAGTTTTACGAACAAGGGCTCGTTGACGTCGCCGTGCCGTATATACCGTCTTACGAAAAGGAATTCAGAGGCAAGGATATTCCGGAGTTGTTCGTTTACTACTGCGGCGGGAATTCCGCGTATTACACGGGCAGGATATTCGATATGCCTCTTCAAAGAGCGAGAGTTTTGGGCTATAACCTCTACGAGGCGGGCGTCAACGGATTTTTGCACTGGGGCTTTAATTTTTATAATACTACTATGTCTTACGCGAGCGTCGATCCCTATACCGACACGGGCGCCGGCGGCGGATTTTTAAGCGGGGATTCGTTCATAGTCTATCCCGATAAAGACGGCGTATCGTATTCCGTCCGCGCCGAGGCTCTCGGCGAAGGTTTCCGCGATTACAGACTTCTGAAAACTCTCGAAAAGAAGATAGGCAGAGAAAAGACGGTCGGAATATTAAGAGAAGAAGGCGTAAAGAATTTTTACGAATATCCGAGAAGCGCGGAAAGACATCTTTCCGTAAGGAAAAGGATAATAGAGGAAATAGTCGGTAAATAATGGCATATATGCTCGTTACGGGCGCTTGCGGAGTTCTCGGCGGAAAATTTTGCGAACTGCTTGCTGAAACGGACGATCTTTTTCTTACGGGACGGAGCGAAGAACGCCTTTTAAAACTGAAAGAAAAAATCGTTTCGCTCGGATTTAGCGGGGACGTGCTGACTTTCGCGGCGGATCTCAACAGTGAAGAGGACAGAGCGGCGCTCTTTTCATTCGCGGATGAAAACGGAGTGAAATTCGGCGGCGTGATAAACGTCGCGGGCGCGGATATAAGGAAAGAATTCGTAAAATACACGCCCGAAAAAGTCGTGTTTCAGACGAGAATAAATTTCGAGGCGGCGGTCGCCGTTACGCACGGCGCGATACTTCGCCGCGCGGAAAAGATAAAGATACTCGCGGTGTCGAGTATGTGCGCGGTAATGCCGATGCCGTATTTCGCGCTGTATTCCGCGACTAAAGCCGCGCTGATAAATTTTTTCACGGCGCTCCGCTACGAGATAAAGGACGCGAAAATAACCGTTCTTATCGCGGGGAGTATTCCGACGAGGGCGGACGTAAGGGAAGATATTAAAAGTCAGGGGATAACCGGCAGACTTTCCGCAAAGCCGCCCGAATACGTCGCCGCAAAGGCGCTGAAAGCCCTGAATAAGGGCAAGCGGAAGATAATCGTCGGTTTTTATAATAAATTCAACTATTATTTTCAAAAAATATTGCCGACGGCAATAAAATGCGGAGTGATGGGAAACAGGTGGAAAAAACGCCCGAAAGACGGGTTTTAAGGAGGACGTATATGAGTTATGCGGATAAAGTATTCAAAGAGAACATGAAAGACATACTCGAAAACGGAGTATGGGACACGGACAAAGAGGTACGCCCGAAATGGCTTGACGGCACGCCCGCTCACACCGTCAAGAAATTCTGCGTCGTGAACCGTTACGACCTTGAAAAGGAATTTCCGATAATGACGATAAGAAAGCAGGGCTTTAAGAACGCCGTCGATGAAATTCTCTGGATATGGCAGAAAAAATCCAACAGGATAGCCGACCTTCACTCGCACATCTGGGACAGTTGGGCAGGGGAAGACGGCACGATAGGCAAAGCCTACGGCTATCAACTCGGCATAAAGCACGTCTATCCCGAAGGGGAATTCGATCAGGTGGACAGAGTGCTTTACGACTTAAAGCACAATCCCGCGTCGAGAAGGATAATGACGAATATATATAACTTTGCCGACCTTCACGAAATGAACCTCTATCCCTGCGCTTATTCCATGACTTTCAACGTCACGGGCGACAAACTCAACGGAATACTCAATCAACGTTCCAACGATATGGCGGTCGCGAACAACTGGAACGTGATGCAGTACGCCGTTCTTCTTATGATGTTCGCGCAGGTGTCGGGCTTTAAGGCGGGCGAACTCGTCCACGTTATTGCGGACGCGCACGTTTACGACAGGCATATCCCGTCCGTAAAGGAAATGCTTTCGAATCCCGAATATCCCGCGCCGACTCTTTGGATAAATCCCGAAGTCAAAAACTTCTACGATTTCACCGTCGATGATTTCAGGCTTGAAAATTATCAGGCGACGCCGCTCAAAGAGAGGTTGGAGGTCGCCGTATGATAAGGGCGATAGTCGCGGTTGACGAAAAGTGGGGGATAGGCAAGAAAAACGACCTTTTATTCCGCCTTCCCGCGGATATGAAATATTTCCGCGAAAAGACGCTCGGAAAGACGGTCTGTATGGGCTATAACACTCTGTTATCCTTTCCGGACGGCAAACCTCTTCCGAACCGTAAAAATATCGTTATATGTCCCGACGGAGTAAAGCGGGACGACGTTACGGTCGTATATAATATGGAAGATATGCTCGCGGAGATAAAGAAGGAAAAAGACGTTTTCGTTATCGGCGGCGCGATGTTTTACAGGACTATGCTGCCGTACTGCGAAGAAGTTCTCGTGACGAAAGTCAAAGCGGACGGGGGAGCGGAAGTCTTTTACGAAAACCTCGACGAAAAGGATAATTTCGTATGCGTATCCGAGAGCGGCGTTATTGAAACGAACGGCTATGAAATAAAGTTCACGGTTTATAAAAATCAAACGCCGAAAAAGATATAAAACAGCGGTTTTAACGCGCCCGCGTTCCGACTTTTGTCGGAACGCGGGCTTTTTAACGCCAAAATTCAAGGAAAAATCGCGGAAAAAACGAA
The DNA here is from genome assembly GCA_902797515.1 of uncultured Eubacteriales bacterium. GTDB lineage: Bacteria > Bacillota > Clostridia > Christensenellales > Borkfalkiaceae > UBA10281. The sequence continues at coordinate 7,515 of CADBSX010000067.1, forward strand.
AATAAAAACGCTCGAAAAAAATTCAATTTTCAAAATTCGGACTCAAAATTCAAGGAAAAACCTACGATTTTCGTGATATAAGTTGTACTTATATCAGGTATAAAAAAAACTAATAACACAAAGTTTTCCGAAAAAATTGACATTTTAAGCCAAAAAGAGTAAAATGAAAAATAATTTTATAAAGGAAACTCTATACATAATAAAAAGAGGATACTTTTAAGCGTAAAAAATTCCGAAAGGGTAATCTTATCTCGCGCGTTTCGCGTAATATGTTCCCTTAAAAGGAATCTGGGAGGTTTATATGAAGAACAAATTGCTTGTTTTGCTCTTTGCGGCGGCAATGGCGTTTGCGACTCTGTTCGCGGTGTCTTGCGGCAACAACGAACAACCTGAACCGCAGCCACAGGAATCGAATAAGTATACGGTTACTTATTCAGGGACGGATCTTGCGCCTGTGGAATACGAAGAAGGCGCTACCGTAAAGCAGCCTACCGATCCCGTAAAGGCGGGGCAGACTTTTGTCGGCTGGTACTCCGACGATACGTTCGATACGAGGTATTCGTTCGGAAGTCCTATAACCGGAAACGTAACCTTGTACGCGAGATTCGTTTCGCCCGTTGAGCCGGAATATACCGTGACGTTTAAAGACGGCGATGCCGTTTCTACCGCTACGACGGTCGGAGGTATGGTTATCGATATGCCGGTACCGAAGAAAGAAGGATCTACTTTCAAAGGTTGGTATGTCAGCGATTATGAAGACGAATCCAAGCTTACTTATAAATATAATGATAAGCAGATTCTCGGCGCGGATACGACGTTTTTTGCCGTATGGGACAAGGCCGGAATAAGCGTTGACGAAACCGGTATAAGTTGGGAAAGCAAGACCGCCACGTCTAATTATGAGATAAAGATCGTTAAAGACGGCGTGTCCGTCGAGTCTCACAGAGTGACGGGCGGAGTGTTTTATGCTTATGATTTTACGAAGCTCGAAGCGGGTGATTACGTCGTCAGCGTTACGGTGGACGGAGAAACGGCAACCGCATACTATAAAAACAAAGCACTTGAAAGAGTTTCTAAATTTCAGGTACTCGGAAATTCCTTGCTTATATACAACGAAGTTCCTCACGCTACCAAATATTATATAACGATAGATTGCGGAAACGAATCTCATCAGCACGTTAAATACGACAACGGCAAGAGAGTCGCTTACGATTTTTCGGGATGCGAGATGAAGAAAGGCGGGATATCGTTCGTCGTAACGGCCGAGGCGGCGGGATATGTTTCTTCCGTATCCAGATCGTTTATATACGAAGCGAATTTGAGCGCGGTTGAATCCGTTTCTTTCGAAAACGACACGATTACATGGGACGCCGTTGAAAACGCGGAATATTACGAAGTTGCAATCGGCGAAGAATCGTTTAACGTCAACGGAACTTCTTTCCCGATAAAATATTACGCGGAAGGAGAATATTCCGTTACCGTTACGGCTAAAGCGCACGGATATAATCCTTCGAGCGCGAGCGCGACTTTCACAAAGACCACGATCGCCACTCCTTCTAACGTGCTTTTCAACGGAAATAAAGTTATATGGGACGCTGTGGAAGGAGCGACGTCGTATAAGGTTAACGTGGACGGAAAAGAGACCGAGGTTACGGAAAC
>CADBSX010000068.1 GCA_902797515.1 uncultured Eubacteriales bacterium
ATTTTCGGATGTCGTCATTAACAATAAAATTTTCATTTCTCTCTGCAATACTCGAAACCGAAGTCCTCTGTGTCTTTATATATCAAACTTCCGAATGCTTTTTTAAGCGTTCCGCTGAACGGGCGCATTATCAATACAATAAAACCAAGCAAAAAACTGAAATATATCTTTTTCCCGATTTCCTTCGCCGCCGCTTTCGCAAGATCCGTTACGCCGACGTATTCTCTGTTCTGCGGAAAATATAAACCGCAAAGTTCTTTGTCAACGCAGAATTTCACGAAAGATACGAGATTATCTACACGTATAAGACTTCTTTTGTTTTTTACTCTCGGAAAAAACGGGAACTTTTTGACAATACTTACTACCGATTGATAATTCCCTTTGCAACCCTCGCCGTAAACCATAGGCGGACGCAACACGCACACTTTGAAATTTTCGTCCGAAAGCGGCAATATCCCGTTTTCAGCCTGTAATTTACTGTCACCGTAACAATTCGCGGGAACGGCGGGCGTATCTTTCGTTATTTCTTTTTTTCTGCCTATTTTTGCAGAATCCCCGTAAACGATAGCCGACGACATAAATATGAACTGTTTTACGCCGTCCGATTTCGCTTTTTTAGCGGTCTCGACCGTCAGATCGGTATTGACCGAGCGGTATAATTTCTCTTTTTCCGCGGAAATCTTTCCCGTGTCGGAATGCGCGATGCCGGCGACGTGAAATACCGCGTCGTAACCCGAAAAGTCCTTTTCGCGCCACTCGCCACCTATCATATCGACCGTTTCGATTTCGTAGTCCGTCGGATAATTTTCCTTTATATATTTTTCAAACGACGTACCTATGTAACTGTTCGCGCCCGTTATCAGTATTTTTTTCATTTATTTTCTTTCCCGTCGGGCGCCGCCGATATTTCTTCGTCCGTCGTCGCCGCGACTTCCGCGAGGCTTTCGTCCGCCTGTACCGCCGAGCCGCCGTCCGCTTGTCCCGCCGAAACGTTCAACGTGCCTTCGTGGACGCCTTTTCGCGTTAGTACGTATTTGATCGTGCCGAAAAAACACCGCGTATCGAAAAGAAAACTCTGTCGTTTTACGTATTCCCCGTCAAGCGCCGCTTTGTCGGGAATCGCGAGTTCGTCGCGGCCGTTTATCTGCGCCCAGCCGGTAAGCCCCGGCTTTACGTCGTTCGCGCCGTATTTATCGCGTTCCGCAACCAAGTCGTCCTGATTCCACAGCGCGGGGCGCGGACCTATTATCGACATCTTTCCGCTGAATATATTGAAGATCTGCGGCAACTCGTCAAGCGAAGTTTTGCGCAAAAATTTCCCGACCTTCGTTATCCACTGTTCGGGATTTTCAAGCATATGCGTAGGCACGTCGTGCGGCGTGTCGATACGCATCGTTCTGAACTTCAATATATTAAACGTCTTTTTGCGTTTGCCTATTCTCTTCTGTCTGAAAAAAACAGGACCTTTCGAGTCGATCTTTATCGCTATCACTAAAATAAGCATAAGCGGCGATAAAAGTATTATCCCCAAACCCGAAAGTAAGACGTCTATTACTCTTTTAAAAAAATGTCTGTACATAGAACGTATTATTATTTTATACAATTTTACTATATATTTTTATTTTTGTCAATAATTTCTCGTGTTTTTAGCACAGTATTTATCGTTTTCGGGATTTGAGGCGAAAAAAAAGGAATTTTGCGAGGTATGGTCATAAGTTCTCGCTTGTTTGAAGTAGATTCTTCCTTTGCCCGTCAAGCGGGAGCGTGTCAGAATGACAAAGAAAAAAGCCGCGGCGGGAATAAAGCGCGGCGGGGAAAAAACAAGGCGGCGCCCCTTTTTGCAAAAGGGGCGCCGCCGAATTGATAAGTTTTTTTACTCCGCGCCTTTTAACGCCTCGGTCATATCGATCCTGTTAGTCTTTCTCGCGACTAACAGTCCGACGATGAACGAAACGCCGAAAGTAAGCAATAAACTCACTATATAAGTCAAAGGTCCGAGCGTGACTTTCATTTCGTATTCGGACGCGAGAAGGACCATTAGCACGCGCAATACGCCTATTCCCGCAAAGATGCCGACTATCGCGCCTATCACCGTCAGCCATAAATTCTGACTTATAAGCAATTTTCCTATCTCTCCGTCCTTAAAGCCCACGACTTTTAACGTTGCCATTTCTCTGTAACGCTCCGTATAACTCATTACGCCGAGGTTGTAAAGGACGACTACGCCGAGAACGACCGCGACGAATATCAACACGCCGACGCTCATATACAGTATCTGCATAAAAGAGTCGAAGGAGTCCTGCACCTCTCTCTTCGCCTGCAATGTCAGATCGTCTTTATACTCTTCGTAAACTTGCGAATTTTTTATCTCGTCTTTATTGAGCGACGTATAGACCGAATTTATTCTGTAAACCTCGCTTTCGGTAAGGAACGTTTCGCCCGATTTGAGCGTTTTCGCGTAATTTTCGGATATCGCGATACTCTCGGTAAGCGACCTCATTAGTCCTACTATCTCTATCTCGTATTTTTCGTCCGTTCCGTAAGGCGAAACGGTCACTTTGTCGCCCGCTTTCAATCCGTATTCCTTCGCGACGCGCATACACACGAGCGCGCCGTTTTCGGGCAATTCCTTTTTGCCGCTCTTTTCGGACAAAAATCCGACGTTGCCCCGCGCGACGTTATACACGTCGAGAGAGACGGGCTTATCCGTTATATTCACGCTCACGGACGCGCTGTAATCGCCGTTCGTCTTTTCCGCGACGTCGCGCGCCTCGGCGTTTATTTCCGCCGCGGTCTTTTCGCCGTTTCCCGACACGTAGATCCTCGTTTCGTAGAGAGCCGCGTCCTCGTAGAACGCCTTTATGAAATACTTCGCCGTATCGTTCATACCGAGCGCGCCGACGAGAAGCACCATACAGCCGACTATGCCTATCAAGGTCATGAAAGAACGGGACTTGTGCCTTATTACGTCCCTTAAATTCCACCTCGTGCCGAAACCGAATTTTTTCCAAAGCCCCGTCTTTTCGAGCGCGATCTTCTTCATTTTCTTCGGGACGTACGGGCGAAGGGCGTCAGCCGCAGTTCCCGCAAGCATTTTTTTGACCGAAAGAAAGCCTATAAGAGTTAAAAACGCGACTATCGCGATAATTATCGCCGCGCACCACCACGGCATATAGAGTTTCCACTCCGGCATCGAAATATACGTTCCCATCATGCCTTTCGGATTCATTATGTACCACGCGACGAGATAGCCTATCCCTATGCCTATTGCCGAGCCGAAAAGACCTATAAACAGCGCGTAAGAGGTATAATGCCTCGCGATTTTCCCGTCTTTAAAACCGAGCGCTTTGAAAGTTCCTATCTGCATCTTCTCGTTCGCGGTCAGTCGGTGCATAGTCGTCACCATCGTGAGTACGGCAATCGCGAGAAACACGACCGGCAACACCATGCCCATCGTTTTCCCCTCGCTTTCTTCGCCTTTCGCCTCAGAATAAGATATGTTTTCTTCTTTGCCGAGCACGAGCACGGTTTTGCCGAGAACCTCGCTCGCCCTGTCGCTCATTTCGGTTTTTGCAAGGTCGCCTATAACGTTTATCTGCGGATAGATCTTTTCCAACGCCGCCGAGCCTATAACTTCGCCGTATTTGTCTTTCACCGCTTTTTCGAGCGTTTTCGGCGACGCGTAAACGAAACCGTAAGTCTTAAAATCGGGCATAAGTTGCGTTTCGTCGCGGACGCAAATCATGTATTCGCCGGACATAACGAGCCCTTTGACCGTTCCCGACACGATCAGCCCCTTATAAGAGAGTTCGAGCGTATCGCCGACATTTACTCCGTTTTTTTCCGCGTATTTTTCAAAAAGCCACAGATCCCCGACGCTTTCCGCGTCGTATCCCTCGCCGCTCGATACGACGAAGAGCGAAACCGCGGGATCTTCGGTCACGGTAAGGGCGAGCGAGTTTTCCGTTCCCGCGACTTCCGCGTTTACCGAAATATATCTCGCCGCCGCCGAAACTCCGCCTATCCCGCGTATTTTTTCCGCGTCGGCAGCCGAAAAGCCCTTTTCATCGACTATCCTGTAATCGGCGAAACGCGAATCCTTTAAAAATTTCGCGGTGTTTTCGCTTATGCTTACCCATTCCATATTGAAACCGAGAAAAACGCCGACGCCGAGCGCGATCATTATAATCATAGAGATAAACTGCGCCCTGTATTTCCCGATCGTCCTGAACATTTTTTTCAAAAACATATCACCACTCCACTTCGTCCGCAGAGAGCGGATATTCCTGCGTTTCGCAACTCTTTATTTTTCCGTTTTTCACTCTTATAACGACGTCCGCCATCTTCGCGATGTTCTGATTGTGCGTGACAATTACTATCGTCTTTCCGTAATTTCTCGCCATTGAAAGAAGTAATTTCAACACTTTTACGCCCGTTTCGCTGTCGAGCGCGCCCGTCGGCTCGTCGCAGAGAAGTATTTTCGGATTTTTCGCTATCGCGCGAGCGATAGACACTCTCTGCTGTTCGCCGCCCGAAAGTTCGGACGGAAAATTGTCGAGGTGATCGCCGAGTCCGACTTCTTCGAGTATCTTTTTAAAGTCGAGAGCGTTCGGCGAGATCTCGCCTACGAGAGCGACGTTTTCAAGCACCGTCAGCGTCGGAATAAGATTGTAGAACTGGAATACGAATCCCACCTCTTTCGCCCTGTACTCCGCGAGTTCGTCCCGCGAAAGTTCCGATATATCCCTGCCCGATACCGTTATCGTTCCCGAAGTCGGCGAATCGAGTCCGCCCAAAAGATTTAAAAGCGTACTCTTTCCCGCGCCGCTCTGTCCTAAAACGACTATGAATTTCCCTTCTTCGAGTTCGAGATTCACTCCGTCGAGGGCTTTAAGTTCCCTGTCGCCCGTAACGTATATCCTCGACACGTCCTTCAATTCCGCAATGTTCATAAACACTCCTTTGATTAGCATAGACTAACCAAATATTTTTAAATTAGTTAGCAATTGCTAACCGTATTATATTATATACTTAAAACCGCTCAATGTCAAACGAAAAACGAAGCCGAAGAAAAATTTTTCCGATAAAAATACGCCGCAATCGCGGCGTATTATACTCGGCGTATATTTTATACGATATTCATATCCGGAAGAAGGACTTTCGTCGGACCGAAATACTTCTCTCTCGCCGTCCTCTCCGCCGAAAGACGTATTTTCCCGAGAGCGGCGCTGAGAGATCCGCTCATTGAAATTCCCGTGACGGGCGTGACTTTTTCCCCTTCGTGAAGGTAGGCGAGCCTTATTTCGCCGCCGATATAGTCGTTGTATTCGTCCACCTGTATTCCCGAAAGAGAAACGCATTCGAGATACCTGTTCAAATCCTTTTTCTCGTCGAGAGAGCCGCCATCGACCTCTATGCACTTTACGTTGCCCGTGACGTCGCTTTCATTTTCGCCGAGGTACTGTCCGAAACGGTAAGAGCCGTAATAGCCGACTACCTCTCCGCGGTCTATGATCTTTTTATCCTTCAAAGTAAAACCGTCCTCGTCGAAATCGGCGGAATAGCGACTTCCCTTTATTTTGGCTTTTACCGTGACGGTCAAGGGATCGCCCTTTATCTCTTTCTGCACCTTATCGCCCTTTTTAAAGACGTTGGAATGTGAATACACCGCGCCGTAAGAAAGTCCGTACAAAAGCGTTTCCATAAGTTCTTCGGTCTCTTTAGGACGGAGAACGACGTCTATAACGCCGGCCGACGGCTTTACCGCCGTCCGACGATCGCGGACTTCTTTCATCTTGGAATTTATTTCCTCGGTTATCTCTTCGGCGGAAAATTCCGTAAAATTCAACGCCTCATAGAGTTCGACGGAAATTTTTTCGGTAGTCCACGTCGGAATAGTCTCTATCATCGCGCGGACGGAATTGCTCGTCTTATCGACGCCTTTTCCGTTCCGGACTTTTACCGTTTCGTCGTAAACGAAAATCTCCGTGGCGTTCAAAGAGCCGTTTTCGTAAGTATCGGCGGAAAATACCGCCTCGGCTATCTTTTCCGCGAGTTCTTCACCGTCGTAATTCTTCATCGAAGAATCGGCGGCGTACTCTTCTTTGCCGCCGCTCGGTATTTCGTAAGGCTTGTTGAACACAAGGTTCGCCCTCTTCACCGCCGCGCGCAGTTTTTCGCTTATCTCTTTTTCGCTCATCGACTTCAATACGGCGAAAGCGCTTTCGCCCCTCGCCCCGTCGTGATCGACGTAAACGGTGACGGAAACGTCGGAAACGTCCGTGTTTCTCGCCGTTTCGAGTTTTCTGCCGACGAAAAAGAGTTCCGTGGACAAAGTCCGCTTTTCGTTTATCTTGTAGTCGCTTATTCCGTCAGTATTTTCTATAAGTTGTTTCAGATCGGTCATGCGAGTTTCACCTTTACCTTCAGGCACGGGCCTCCGTCGGAGACGCGCACCCATTCTTTGTATCCCTTTCCGCACATCCCTGCGCCCGTGACGTGGAAATCGTCGGAAATCATGCTTATCGACTTCAAAAGTTCGGGAACGGAACCGCTCATAACGACGGGCGAAACGTAATTATCGGTGAGTTTGCCGTCGATTATCTCTATTCCGTATTCCGCGGTACACTGTATCTGCCAATTTTTCGGATCTTCCATTCCGTTGTTGGTCTCGAAGAGCATATAGCCGTGTTTGACCGACTTTATCATATCTTCGAGTTTGTCCGAGCCCTTCTCGAAAAAGGTGTTCGTCATCCTCGAATACGCCTTTCTCTTATAACTCTC
>CADBSX010000069.1 GCA_902797515.1 uncultured Eubacteriales bacterium
AGCCAGTTCTTCTTTATCGCGTACCATATCTCGCCGAGATTTACTCTTTGCTCTTTCTTTTCGGAATTTTCCATGACTTCCTCTGTGTTTTCCTATTTGAAAACGGAAAGATATAATAATCTTCCCCATTTTCAGCAATTATTAATATAATAACATAAAAAAGATTTTATGTCAATGCAAAAACAGTCGTTTTCGTCGCTTTTGAGTTATTTTTTATTTTTAACGCTATAAAACGCCCGCTTTTCGCTAATTGAATATCTTGCCCGTCGCTTCGTGCGCCTGAAGTCGCAAAATAATCGCGTAGAGAACGATCCCGAAAGCGAAAACCGCCGGAAGTTCGCCCGCGCCGACCGTCAGGACGTTGAACCAATACGAGTAGTCGTAACCGGTGAGTATGAAAATAAGCGGAACGACGAACGCGTTGGCTATAACGGGCGGGAGCGCGCCGAGAGGGAACTTTACGATCTTATTCTTTATCGCTATGCCGATAAAATAAGTCGCGATCGCCGCGACCAAAGTCGCCGCCGAGCCGAAACCTACGTCGTATATTCCGAAACCGCCTATAACGTTGGACAAAAGGCAGCCGACGAAAAGCGCGGGAATGCTTTCGACATAAAAAAGAGGCAGTATCGTAAGCATTTCCGAAACTCGCATCTGAATAGGTCCGAACGAAATAGGTTGAAACGCCATCGTCAAAACGACGTAAAGCGCCGCAATGATACCTGCCCTGCACAACTTTTTGGTAGTGAACATATTTAATTACCTCGGTTTTTTTATTGAAGTGTTTTCCGAAAACCTTCTGTATATATAATACCACTTCCCGCCTCAAAAAGCAAGGAAAAATTATCTTATTTCAACCGTTATTTCATTATGACAACCGCGTATCCGCGAACGGATAACGCCGTGAACATTTTGAGACGTGACGAACGGTTTTTCAGCGTTCGTACTTTTTCTCGGCTGTTCCGAACTCCGAGATCTCTCCGCTCGCTGCGTTCGGTCGAGATGACGGTTATAAAGCAAGCGGTCGGGGCTTATGGAATATAAAAAGGCGGTCGCGTCTGAAACCGACGCGACCGCCGCAAAATATTCAAGTTTTTCAGCCGACTTCTTCCGCGTCCGCCGCAGGTCTTACCGAATTGTACTGCGGGGAGAGGTTTTTATAAGCCTTTACGCCCGTACCGGCGGGAATAAGTTTACCTATAATAACGTTCTCTTTAAGTCCCATAAGCGGATCGACTTTGTTGTGTATAGCCGCGTCCGTAAGGACTTTCGACGTTTCTTGGAAGGACGCCGCGGAAAGGAAGGATTCCGTCGCGAGCGCCGCTTTCGTGATGCCGAGAAGAACTCTCTTCGATATGGCGGGAACTTTGCCTTCCTCGATAAGTTTTCCGTTCGCCTCGTCGAGTTCGAGAAGATCGACGTTTTCGCCTTCGAGGAATTCCGTATCGCCTCTCGCGAGTATCTTGACTTTACGCAGCATCTGGTTGACGATTATCTCGACGTGTTTGTCGTTTATATCGACGCCCTGACTTCTGTAAACCGACTGTACTTCGCGAAGAATATAATCCTGTACCGCTCTGAAACCTTTGGTTTTGAGGATGGTCTGCGGATTGATAGAACCGCCCGTAAGGACCGAGCCCGGTTCCACTCTGTCGCCGTTCTGAACTTTGAGGTCCGCGCTGAACGGAATAACGTAGTCTTTCACCGCGCCGTCGTCGAGAGTTACGGAAACGTGCCTTACGCCGTCTTTTTCGCCGACGGTAACAACGCCGCTGTGTTCGCAGACGACCGCCTCGCCCTTCGGTTTTCTCGCCTCGAAGAGTTCCTCGACTCTCGGAAGACCTTGCGTTATATCGCCCGCTGACGCTATACCGCCCGTATGGAAGGTACGCATCGTAAGTTGCGTGCCCGGCTCGCCTATCGACTGCGCCGCGATTATTCCGACCGCCTCGCCTATCTGTACGGGAAGAGAATTACTCATATTCTTGCCGTAGCACTTCGCGCACACGCCGTATTTCGCTCTGCAAGTAAAGACGCTCCTTATCGTGACTTTCTCTATGCCCGCCTTGCATATCGCTTTCGCCATATCCTCGGTTATCATCCGATCGGCGGGAACGATCACCTCGCCCGTAGCGGGATCGACGATATCGACGGGAGTAAATCTTCCGTTGATCCTGTCTTCGAGACTTTCGATAATCTCGCCTTTCGGCCCTTTTATCGCCTCGATCTCCATACCTTTCGCGTCGCCGCAGTCCTCGTCCCTTATTATTACGTTATGAGATACGTCAACGAGCCTTCTCGTAAGATAACCGGAGTCAGCCGTCTTTAACGCCGTATCGGCAAGACCTTTACGTCCGCCGTGCGAAGAAATGAAGTATTCGAGAACGGAAAGTCCCTCTCTGAAACACGACTTAACGGGGATCTCTATAACTTTGCCGTTAGGATTCGTCATAAGTCCGCGCATTCCCGCGAGTTGCTTTATCTGGTCGATAGAACCACGCGCGCCGGAGTCCGCCATCATCCATATCGGATTGAACTTGCGGAGAGTGAGTTGCAGAACGTCCGAAACGTCCGCCGTCGCCTTCGTCCAGATATCGACGACCGCTTTATATCTCTCATCGTCCGTCATGATACCGCGAAGGTACTTCTTCTCTATCTTTATTACGTCCTCGCTCGCCTTTTCGATTATGGCGTTCTTTTCCGCGGGGACCTGCATATCGAAAACGGAAGTCGTTATCGCCGCTATGGTCGAATACTTATAGCCGAGCGATTTGATATAGTCGAGCGTTTCCGCCGCGCACACCGAGCCCCTCGATTTAAAGCACGCATCGACTATCTTCTTTAATTGGCTCTTTCCGACGAGGCTGTTTATAACGAATTGAAGGTAACTGTCTTTGTCGTTCGGATCTCTCTCGGTAAAGCCTTTTCCGGCTATATCCTGCGGGATCTTCTCGTTGAAGATTATTCTGCCCGCGGTCGTCTTGATAACTCCCTCGTGCTTGCTTCCGTCCGGAAGTTCGACTTCGCGCTTGGCGTAAACTTCGTCCTGACACCACAGTTGTTTGGTCTGGTACGCCATTACGACTTCTTCGAGCGAGCCGTAAACGTCGGGCTCGTAGAAATAAGCGGAATGAGTTTCGTCCGTTCCCTCTTTCGTGAGAGTGCAACTTACGATTATCTCTTTTTCCTCTCTCTCGTTTCCGTGATACAAACCGTTCTTATCCGCCTTGACGATTACGCGCCTTACGTCCGTCTTTATATCCGAGGGAATAAACTTTATCTTCTTTTCGTCGTAGAAATTGCCGTCCTCGCCCTGAACGTATTCGGTGTACCTCTCGTCGTAATACTTGCCCTCTTCCCTTCTCGTTATGGTGAGGTAATAGCAACCGAGCACCATATCCTGCGAGGGAGACATAACGGGCTTGCCGTCCGAGAGTTTAAGAATATTGTTGGACGCGAGCATTAAAAATCTCGCTTCCGCCTGCGCTTCTATCGAAAGAGGAACGTGCACCGCCATCTGATCGCCGTCGAAGTCGGCGTTGAACGCGCCGCAGACGAGCGGATGAAGTTTTATCGCCCTGCCTTCGATAAGCACCGGCTCGAAAGCCTGTATCGAAAGCCTGTGAAGAGTAGGCGCGCGGTTCAAAAGCACGGGATGGTCTTTTATCACGTTTTCGAGGATATCCCAGACTACCGGTTTCATCCTCTCGACCGTTCTCTTCGCGCTCTTTATATTGTGGCAGATGTTCTGCTCTACGAGTTTTTTCATTACGAACGGCTTGAAGAGTTCGACCGCCATTTCTTTCGGAAGTCCGCACTGATAGAGTTTGAGTTCGGGACCTACGACTATAACGGAACGCCCCGAATAATCGACTCGCTTTCCGAGAAGGTTCTGACGGAAACGTCCCTGCTTTCCGCGAAGTATCGCCGAAAGGGATTTGAGATCTCTTCCGCCCGGGCCCGTGACCGCCTTTCCGCGTCTGCCGTTGTCGATAAGGGCGTCAACCGCCTCCTGCAACATTCTCTTTTCGTTTCTGATGATGATTTCGGGCGCGCCGAGTTCCATCATCTTCTTCAATCTGTTATTTCTGTTTATTACTCTTCTGTAAAGGTCGTTGAGATCGGAAGTCGCGAATCTTCCGCCGTCGAGTTGTATCATCGGGCGAAGATCGGGCGGAATTACGGGGATAACGTCGAGGATCATCCACTCGGGACGCGCCCCGCTCTTTCTGAACGCCTCGATTATATCGAGCCTCTTTATCGCCTTCGCGCTCTTCTGCGAATCGGGATTGTCGGATATGAGTTTTTTGAGTTCCGCGCTTTCCTTTTCGAGATCGACCGCCATAAGCAGTTCTTTTATCGCTTCGGCGCCCATGCCGACCTTGAAACTCTCGTCGCCGTACTTCTCGCAAGCCTCTCTGTATTCCCTGTCGTTTATTACCTGTTTATACTGGAATTCGGTCTTTCCGGGATCGAGAACGATATAACTCGCGAAGTATATGACCTGTTCGAGTTGTTTCGGCCCTACGTCGATTATAAGACCTATACGCGAAGGGACGCCTTTGAAATACCAGATATGCGACACGGGGGCGGCGAGTTCGATGTGTCCCATCCTCTCGCGCCTTACCTTAGCGCGCGTGACTTCCACGCCGCACTTTTCGCAGACTATGCCTTTATATCTTATTCTCTTATATTTTCCGCAGTGGCATTCCCAGTCCTTCGTCGGTCCGAATATCCTCTCGCAGTACAAGCCGTCGCGTTCGGGCTTCTGCGTTCTGTAATTTATCGTTTCGGGACGCGTGACCTCGCCGTAAGACCACTCTCTGATCTTTTCGGGGGACGCAACGCTTATCTGTATAGAATTGAAATTATTGAGTTCAAACATTTATTCTTTACCTCCCGATTATTCCTCGTCTCCGTCGTCGCCGCCGTCAAGGTCGTCGAGATCGTCGAGTTCGTAGAAGTCGTCGAAGAGTTCGCCCGACTTGAATTCGTCGCCGCTGTCGAACGTATCGTCGTCGTGGACGAATATATCGACGTCTTCCTCTTCTTCCGTCGTCTCTTCCGCAGCCTTGTCGAGACCGAGATCGACGACTTCCGTCTCTCCCCTGTCTCTCGGCTCGAACGGCAGATCGTCGCCCTCGTCCGTAAGATCTTTGAGGTTTATCTCTTCGTGATTTTCGGTAAGCACCTTCATATCGAGAGACAAACTCTGAAGTTCTTTCAGAAGGACCTTGAACGATTCCGGTATTCCGGGCTCGGATATGTCGTTGCCCTTTACTATCGACTCGTAAGTCTTTACTCTTCCGACTACGTCGTCGGACTTGACCGTCAGTATCTCTTGCAGGATATGCGACGCGCCGTACGCTTCGAGCGCCCAGACTTCCATTTCGCCGAATCTCTGTCCGCCGAATTGCGCCTTTCCGCCGAGGGGCTGCTGCGTCACTACCGAATACGGGCCGACCGACCTCGCGTGTATCTTGTCGTCAACGAGGTGGTGAAGTTTTATCATATACATATATCCGACCGTTACTCTGTGCTCGAACGGTTCGCCCGTCCTGCCGTCGTAGAGTTGGATCTTGCCGTCGACTTCGCCGTAAGGATTGACGAAGTGATTTTCTTCGAGAAGTTCTTTTATGTCGTTTTCGGACGCGCCGTCGAATACGGGCGTCGCTATCTTCCAGCCGAGTTGCTTGCAGACGAGCGACAAGTGTACTTCGAGGACCTGTCCGATATTCATACGCGAGGGAACGCCGAGCGGATTGAGAACGATCTGAAGAGGCGTGCCGTCCGCAAGGAAAGGCATATCCGCCTCGGGAAGTATTCTCGAAATAACGCCCTTGTTTCCGTAACGTCCCGCCATCTTGTCGCCGACGGATATTTTACGTTTCTGCGCTATATAAACTCTTATTACTTCGTTTACGCCGGGGGAAAGTTCGTCCTTGTTCGCCCTCGTGAATTTCTTTACGTCAACGACTATTCCGCCCTCGCCGTGAGGAACGCGGAGAGAAGAATCTCTGACTTCCCTCGCCTTTTCGCCGAATATCGCCCTAAGAAGCCTTTCTTCGGGAGTGAGTTCGGTTTCGCCTTTCGGCGTGACTTTTCCTACCAGAATATCGCCCGTGGTTACTTCCGCGCCTATCCTTATTATACCTTCGGAATCGAGGTCTTTGAGCGCGTCGTCGCCGACGTTCGGAATATCTCTCGTTATCTCTTCTTCGCCGAGTTTGGTCTCGCGGCACTCTATTTCGTGTTCCTCGATGTGGATCGAAGTGAAAATATCGTTCTGAACGAGTTTTTCGGAGAGAAGTATGGCGTCCTCGTAGTTGTATCCTTCCCACGTCATAAAGCCGATAAGGATATTTCTGCCGAGCGCGAGTTCACCGTCGCAAGTCGCGGGACCGTCCGCTAAAATATCGCCTTTCTTCACTTTATCGCCGACTTTGACGATAGGTTTCTGATTGAGGCAAGTCCCTTGGTTGGACCTCTCGAATTTCTTTAAAGTATAAGTCCTGTCCGCGCCGCCGCTCGTTCCGTCGTCCTCGGTGACTATTATCCTGTCGCCCGTGACCGACTTTACCGTGCCGCCCTCTTTCGCGATGACCATAACGCCCGAATCGTAGGCGATCTTCGCCTCTATTCCCGTTCCGACTATCGGCGTTTCGGGCTTTAAAAGAGGTACCGCCTGACGCTGCATGTTCGAGCCCATGAGCGCGCGGTTCGTATCGCAGTTTTCAAGGAAAGGAATAAGCGCGGTCGCGACCGAAACGAGTTGTTTCGCGGACACGTCCACGTAATCTATTTCTTCTCTCGGAAGTTGAGTTATTTCGTCCTTTCTTCTGCACGAAACGCGCTCGTTTACGAATCTGCCCTCTTCGTCTATCGGCTCGCTCGCCTGAGCGACCGTGAAGTTGTCCTCTTCGTCCGCGGTGAGATAATCGACTATATCGGTCACCTTTCCCGTTTCTTTATCAACTCTTCTGTACGCCGATTCGATAAATCCGTACTCGTTCACCTTCGCGTAGGAAGAAAGCGAGGTGATAAGACCTATGTTCTGACCTTCGGGCGTTTCGATCGGGCACATTCTGCCGTAATGCGTATAGTGAACGTCCCTGACCTCGAACGTCGCCCTCTCCCTGTTAAGTCCGCCCGGTCCCAACGCGGAAAGTTTCCTCTTGTGAGTGAGTTCCGCTATCGGATTCGTCTGATCCATGAACTGCGAGAGTTGCGACGAGCCGAAAAATTCTTTGATCGCGCTCGAAACAGGTCTTACGTTCACGAGACCGGAAGGCGAAACGTCTTTCGGATCCTGCGTGGACATTCTCTCTTTTATAACTCTTTCGAGCCTCGACATACCTATTCTGAACTGATTTTGCAGAAGTTCGCCGACAGAGCGCACGCGGCGGTTGCCGAGGTGGTCGATATTATCTACCGTGCCGATATCGAAATTGAGGTCGCAGTTCAAAGAAACGGTCGCGACGATATCGTCGGTGGTGATGTGCTTATGATTGAGTTTGTCGAGAAGAGGTTTGATGTTCTTCTTGACTTCGGGGGAAAGTTTTTCGGGATTTTCAACGCCTTTGAGAGTTTCTAAAATGTCGAAAAATTCCTTGCACGCAAGGACGAATCTTCTTCTCTGTTCCCTTCTCTTTTCTTCGTTTTTCTTTTCTTCCGGCTTGACGTCCTCGCCCTCTTTGACTTCCGTTTCCTGAACGTAGAAGAGCGCGTTTATTCTGTCGATATATTCTTCAGCGACGTCCTCGACCGCGTTTTCGGGAACGGGATGAGCGGCGACCTTGTCCGCTATCTCTTTCGCGAACACGAAGTTCGGATAATATATATTGTCGATAAGTCCGAAAGGTCTCGGCGACGCTCCCGCGACAGCCTCGAAATCGACGACGTTGTTAGCGATTATCTTGTGCTTTTGTCCCTTCGCGAGAACGTAAACTTCGTTGATGCCGCTGTTCTGAACGGCTTTCGCCTGTTCGGCGGTTATCACTTCGCCCTGCTTTACGAGCAGTTCGCCGTCCTCGTTTACTATATCGTAATAAGACGTGCAGCCGACGAGCCTCACGCCCATATTGAGACGCTTGTTGAATTTGTATCTTCCGACTCTCGCGCAGTCGTAACGCCTTTGGTCGAAGAACAGATTTTTAAGATGCTGACGCACCGCCTCTTCGGTAGGTATTTCGCCCGGGCGCAACCTTCTGTATAACTCGAAAAGTCCTTCGCCCTCGGTTTTCGCGACGTCTTTTTCGAGCGTCGCGAGTATCATCGGGTCGTTGTCGAAAAGTTCGACTATGCTCTCGTCCGAACCGAAACCTAAAGCCCTTAAAAGCACGGTCGCCGTGAGTTTACGCGTCCTATCGACTTTTACCCACAAAAGACCGTCGGCGTCCTGCTCGAATTCGAGCCACGCGCCGCGGTTCGGAATAACGGTCGTCCCGTACATCCTCTTTCCGTTTTTCGCATAACTGTCTCCGCCGTTATACACGCCGGGGGAACGGACGAGCTGAGAAACGACTACTCTTTCCGCGCCGTTTATTATGAACGAGCCGTTGTCCGTCATCTTCGGAAGGTCGCCCATAAACACGTCGGAATCCATAATTTCGTTAGTCACCTTGTTGACAAGCCTTACTTTGACTTTGAGCGGAACGGCGTAAGTCGCGTTCCTTTCCCTGCACTCTTTTTCCGAATACTTAGGGGAATCGGACAGAGAATGATCGAGGAAATAAAGTTCGAAGCGGTCGGAATAGTCGGTTATAGGGGAATAATCCTCGAAAACCTCGCTGATGCCTTCTTCGATAAAGCCTGCGTAGGAATCTCTCTGAATCTCGATAAGGTCGGGAATCGGCTGAACTTCTCTTATTTTAGAGAAAGTACGCCTCTCCACGTTGCCGAATCTCTGAATCGGTAAATTTCGCGTCATCGATACACTCCTTTTAATTTTAATGAAAAACGCCTTGATTTAATTTCCGAAAGGTGCTATAATGTATTTGCGACCTCGGAAACGGGGCTTTTCATTCGTCTTGCATCCTTTGTCGGCATGCTTTCCCTCAAAAGGCGCATAAGACGCTATTATGAAATTATTGCATTATGGTATTATACTTGATTTTTCGTTGTTTGTCAACAAAATTTCACTGATTATTTAAGGAAAAAGGAATTTTTTATGCGATTGGACAAATTTTTGAAAGTTTCGAGGATATTGAAGCGTCGTTCGGTCGCCGCGGACGCGGCGAGATCGGGCAGAGTCTCCGTGAACGGGCGCGAAGTAAAGCCCGCTTATAACCTGAAAACGGGCGACGAAGTGGAAATAAGGTTCGGCGAGGGCTCTCTTCGATTTAAAGTGGTAGCCTTAAAAGAAACGGTCAAAAAAGACGAGGCGGCGTCGCTGTACGAGATAACGGAATAAATTTTATGGTAAGCGTGATAATCACCTGCGCGGGCATAGGTCAACGCGCGGATTTCGGATATAACAAACTTCTCAAAGACATAGGCGGCGCAACGCCGTTTGAAAAGAGTCTCGCCGCGTTTCTGCGGGGCGATATAGGCGAAATCATCGTTACCTATAACGGAACGGACGGCGAAAAATTCGCTCTTTCCGCCGAAAAACTCGGCGCGAAGATAAAACTCGTCAGAGGCGGAAAGACGAGGACTGAATCTGTCGGAAACGGTCTTGAAGAAGTCGCGGGCGATATAGTTCTCGTCCACGACGGCGCGAGACCTTTCGTAGGCGCGGACACGATAACGGACTGCATAAAATCGGCGGAAAAATACGGTACGGGGATCGCCGCCGTTCCCGCGAAAGAGACCGTCGCGGAAACCGACGAAAACGGAAATATTCTGTGTTCTGCGAAAAAAAACAGATTTATTCTGCAAACTCCGCAGGCTTTTAAGACTGAAATACTGAAAAAGGCGTATTCTTTAAAAGAAGAAAACGAGGTTTTCCCCGACGAATCTTCTCTCGTAGGGAAATACGTTATGAAATGCCGCGTCGCGAAAGGCGCGGAAAGCAACGTCAAACTCACTTTTAAAGAGGACTTTTCCACGCTCGGTAACTTTTTCGCGGGAACGGGATTCGACTTGCACGTTTTCGCATACGGCAGAAAACTTATCCTCGGCGGCATAGAGATCCCGTACGAAAAGGGACTTTTAGGACACAGCGACGCGGACGTACTCCTACACGCGATAACGGACGCGTTTTTATCTTCCGCGAGCCTTCCCGACATAGGTCGGCTCTTTCCGGACGACGATCCCGAATACGAGGGGATAGACAGCGCGATACTGTTAAAACGCGCGCTCGCCCTTCTTTCCGAAAAGGGATACGCGGTGAAAAACGCGAGCGCGGTGATCATGGCTCAAAAACCGAAACTCGCGGGATACGTAGAGAAAATAAAAGAGAACGTCGCGGCTCTTCTCGGCATAGAAAAGAACGCGGTCGGGATAACCTGCACCACTCTCGAAGGAATAGGAACGGTCGGAAGAGAGGAAGGAATTGCCGTTCAGGCGTACTGTCTTACGGAGAAAAAATAATTTTTCATAAAAATTTTTCAGGGGCTCGCAGAAACGAGTACTACAAGGCTCGCGCCCGTTTTTGAAAGGGAGCGACCTTCTCGGTCGCAGGAATTTCAAAAATAAGCAGAAACGACGTAGGACGACGTTTATGCGACACCGGCTACATAAAAAGGGAATTTGAAATGGCTAAAAATAAAATAACAAGCAAATACGTCTGTTCCGAGTGCGGGGCAATAAGTCCCGGATGGCTCGGCAGATGCCCGAATTGCGGGAAATTCGGAACGATTACCGAAGAAATAGAAGAAACGGCGGCGGAAAAGCCGTCCGCGAAAAGAACGGTTTATCAAAAACCTATAAAGGTTTCGGAAGTAGAACGGGAAAAATTCGCGAGGATAAAGTCGGGCACGGACGAATTCGACGTCGTTTTAGGCGGCGGAATTGTTCCCGCGTCTCTCGTTCTGATAGGCGGCGATCCGGGGATAGGAAAATCGACGCTTATGACGCAAGTCGCCTGCTCGCTTTCCGAAAATCACAGGACGCTTTACTGCTCCGCCGAAGAGAGTTGCGCGCAGGTCAAAATGCGTTGCGACCGCCTCGGCGTTAAAAGCGATACGCTTATGCTGATGAACGAAACGTGCCTCGAAAACATACTCGAAGAGGCGAAAAATTACGAATTTCTCGTCGTGGACTCGATACAGGCGGTCTATCTCGACGAACTTTCGGGCTCGGCGGGCAGCGTAGGACAGGTCAAAGAGTGCGCCGCGCAGCTCATGCGTTTCGCGAAAGCCGAAAGAGTGACCGTATTCATAATAGGACACGTGACCAAAGAAGGCGCGATAGCCGGTCCGAAAGTCCTCGAACATATTATGGACACGGTTCTTTACTTCGAGGGGCAGCC
>CADBSX010000070.1 GCA_902797515.1 uncultured Eubacteriales bacterium
ATCCACGGCAGGGCGCAAGCCAAAGCCTTCGCGGGACTTACTCCCGACGAGTTTATAGATTACGTGAAAAAATTCTTAAATACCGACGCGCAAGGTTTCGAGGGACTTAAATATGCGGATTCGCTCTATAAACCTATGATAGAAGTTGTCGCGTATCTGCACGAAAACGACTTTACGGTTTACGTCGTCAGCGGCTCCGACAGAATGATATGCCGCGCGGTCGCGTGCGAGGCTCTGAATATTCCCGAAAACCGCGTTATAGGTATGGACGTTACGATGAAAACGACTAATCAGGGGGATAAAGACAATCTTGCCTATCAGTTCAACGAAGGCGGGGAAGATACGCTCGTAAGGGGCGACGAACTCTGGCTCAAAAACCTGAAAATGAACAAGGTGTTCAGAATAGCCGAAGAAATAGGCAAACAGCCCGTTCTTTCTTTCGGCAACAGCAGCGGCGACGTGAGTATGCACGAATACACCGTGACGAACAACAAGTATAAGTCGATGGCGTTCATGCTCGTCGCGGACGACGCGGAACGCGACCATGCGGACCTCAACGAAACGGCGAAGAGAAAAGCGCAGTGGGAACAGAAAGGCTATACTATAATTTCAATGAAAGACGATTTCAAAACCATTTACGGCTACGATGTAAAAATGGTGAAATAAGTTAATAAAAAAGAATAAAAACCACGGCGGGCTCGCAGAAAGCGCCCGCCGCGGTTTTTATTTGCGTTTTTCGTCTGAAAACGCTTGTTTATACGCGTTTGTATTTTTTCGCGAGAAGATATAACTTTTCCGCCGCGTCGTCTGTGAATATGCCTTTCGGGAAACGCGCAGTCCAATTTCCGACCGTCGCCGGCTCGTTTATCCTGTATCGGTCGTCCAGCGAGAAAATATCCTGCGGCGTTATTATCGCGAGTTTCGCGTCGGTAGAAAACGCAGTTTCGATCATAGCGGCGGGCACATCCGATTTTACCTTGACGGGCGCGACGCCGCGCGGAAGTACGGCGTTCAGTCTCTTTTTAAAGACCGAAAACTCCGACGCGCTTAAACTCTTCGCGTGTCCGAGCGCGGTCGAATTGTCGTGCGTTCCGACGTAAACGACCGAGTTTTCGGTTACGTTTTTCGGCAGATACGGATTGTCGGGATCGCCGCCGAAAGCGAATAAAAGCACTTTCATACCGCAAAATCCCGTTTTTTTCATTAGAGTTTTCACGCCGTCGTCTATAACGCCTAAATCTTCCGCTATAAGTCGCTTATTGCCGAAATTTTTCAGTATTTCATAGCCTTCCGCCTCTTTCCAGAAACCGTCTTTCGCGGGAAGTCCGCGCGGTATCGCCCAAAATCTGTCGAGCCCTCTGAAATGGTCGATACGCAAAAGGTCGTACCGATCAAGTCCTCGCTTTATTCGCTTTTTGAAAAAAGAAACGACCGCCTTTCCGGAATTTTCGTAGTCGTAAACGGGATTGCCCCACAGTTGTCCGTCCGCGGAAAAGTAGTCGGGAGGAACGCCCGCGACGAGCGTAGGTTTCATATCCTTATCCAGCGCGAAAACTTCGGGCTCTTTCCATACTTCCGCGCTGTCGCGGGCGACGTATAAGGGCAGGTCGCCCATTATCTTTATTCCCCGTTCGTTCGCGTATTTTTTAAGTTTCCCGTACTGTTTTTTCAGAGTGAATTGAGTAAAGACGTAAAAGAGGTAATTTTCGTAGTTTTTTTCCTTGAACGCCGAAAGCGCGCGCTTGTCCCGTTTTTTATATTCTTCGGGGAAATTATCCAAAGAGCCGTATTCGTCTTTCAAAGCCATGAAAAGCGCGTAGTCGTTGAATTCCTTTCCGTTGACGAACTCAACGAATTCGTCGGAAAAGTCGAACCGCGAAAATGCCTTTTTGAGCAGTGCGATACGGTAGCGGTAAAGTTTTCCGTAGTCAATTCTCTTGTTTTCAGACTCGGCGGACGTAAGTTCGCTTTTTAAAAGCAGACCTTGTTCAAAGAGGTCGTCCAAATCGGTAAAATAGGGATTGAAAGAGCAGTCCGCGGTAGTCTGATAAGGACTGTCCCCGAACACCGTCTGACAAAGGGGCAGAGTCTGCCACACCTTCGCGCCCGATTTTGCGAGAAAGTCCGTAAAGCGGTAACTTTCTTCACCGAAAGTACCTATGCCGTATTTCCCACCCAAAGAAAAGACGGGCGCGAGTACACCGAAACTTTTTTTCATAAGTTGATCCGAAAAATATTATAATCTTAAATCGGCAATCCGTTCCGCCGCCTCGAAAATATCCTCTCTCGTCGAAAACGCGGACAGCCGAACGTAATTTCCGTCGAACAGAAATCCCCTCGCGGGCGTGGAACAGATCCCGCAGTTGTCGAGAAGAAGATCGGAAAAGCCGTCGGACGAAAGTCCGTCGGGGCTTTTGACGAAAACGTACGGCGACGAACAAGAATTATTATACCACAAATTTTGTTTTTTCAAAGCGATTTTAAGCACCGACGCGTTAGTTTTGTAAAAATTTATTCTTTTTTCGGCGGCTTTTCTGCCTTCGGGCGTGAAATACGCCGCCGCGCCGCGCTGTGAAATATATGAAACGCCGTTGAACCTCGCGCCGATACGCCTTTTATAGAGCGAGTTAAGATCCCCGAGTTCTTTCGGAACGACGGTAAAACCGCACCTTATTCCCGTAAAACCGAGCGACTTTGAAAAAGACCGTATCTCTATCGCGCAGTTTTTCGCGCCTTTTACGGCGTATATCGTCCGCACGCCGCCGCTTTCAACAAATCTCGAATAAGCCCCGTCGTAAATTATGACGGCGTTTGACGAAATCGCGTAATCTATCCAACTTTTGAGTTGTAAATACGAAAACGCGCCGCCCGTCGGATTGCTCGGTGAACAGAGATATATAAGGTCGAAAGTCTTTCCGTAAGGCGGAACGGGGATAAAGTCGTTTTCTCTGTCCGTCGGAAGATAAACAACGTCGTTGCCGAGAATAACGTTCGATTCCGCCGCCGCGGGATAACACGGAACGGGGAAGAGGACTTTTATTCCCTTTCCGAAGAGTTCCGCGACGTTTCCGAGTTCGCTCTTCGCGCCGTCGGTAACGAATATTTCGTCCTCGCTTATTTCCGCGCCGTCGCGGGCGTATTCCCCGACTATCCCGTTTTTGAGAAAGTCGTAACCGCTTTGAGGGGGATAGCCTCTGAAAGTTTCCTTTTTCCCCGTTTCCTTCGCGGCTTTTTCCATTTCGTCCGCAAATATCTTCGGCAAGGGAAGTTTCACGTCGCCTATTCCGAGGTCTATTATCCTCTTTTCCGAAAGTTTCCTCGCCCTCTTCACCTTTTCAGCGAGTTCCGCGAAAACGTAATCGGCGGGAAGTTTTCCGAAATCGTCGTTTATCTTCATATATCTACGTCCCCCGTAAAAGTTATTTCCGTTTCGCCCGACAGATACGCCCGACCGCCGTCGAAACGGACGGTTAAAGTTCCGCCGTCGAGAATTATTTTCCGTGGTTTTTCGCTTGCGTTATTTTTTATATTAAGGGAATAGGCGACCGCCGTCGCCCCCTCTGCGCCGAAAAGAGTTTCGCCGTCGGGGATCGCGTCGTTTCGCTTTCCGACCATATTATCTCTTAAAAGAAGGGAATAGGCGACCGCTGTCGCACCGCTGCCGCAGGAAAGAGTTTTTCCGCTGCCGCGCTCGTAAACTTCCGCTTTTACCTCGCCGCCGACTTCCGTCACGCGTTCCACGTTATATATCCCTCTCGTCGTTTCGTCCGCCTCGATAGCGGCGTGAATATCCGCGAGCGGCGCGTCCGTAAAACATACAACGTGTCGGTTGCCGACGTTTACGCAGAAAAAGTCGCCTTTTACGCGGTACAGACCGAGTTTCGACAGGTTTTCGTCTATCGCGGCGGGAATTTCTTCGGTTTTGACTTTGCCCATATCCGCCTCGGCGACGGCGGTATATTTGCCCGAAATCGAAACCGAAACTTCCGCTCGCCCCGCTTTCGTTTCGATGGAAACTTTATTTTTCCGCAGACCGAAATACTTTACCGCGAGGTGCGCCGAACATCTTATTCCGTTTCCGCAGGTCGCCCCCTCGCTGCCGTCCGCGTTGAATATCCGCATTTTGAGATCGGTTTTATCGCCGCGGTATAAAACGATTATCCCGTCGCCGCCTATACCGTAGTGCCGATCGGAAAGTTTTTTCGACAAAGCGGAGTAATCCCTGTTTTTTCCGTCGTCGCAGAGGTAAACGTAGTCGTTTCCCGCCGCTTGCATTTTGACAAATTTCATTGTTTTTCTCCCGCGTATTATATATATGTTTTTCGCCCGCCGAAAAATTACAGGTTTATTTTTTCGCAAAAGAGGTAAGAATATTTATTAAGCGAGTTTCGGCAATAAAAATTTTGTAATTAAAATTATTTAAAAATTTTTACAAAAATTTTACGAAAACTCTTGACAAAGAAAAATGGTTGTGGTACAATATTAGCAGTCAAAGGGAAAGAGTGCTAACAGTCGAAAGATTAAAGTGCTAATCCGTGAGACAAAAAAAAGAAAAAAATATCAAAGGAGATGGATATTATGAAAAATTATTTGGTAAGAAACGACAGAAAAGACAACGGCTTGGACGTGTTTGACGACGTATTCGGTTCGTTCTTCAAACCTATGTTTTACGAAGAGAAGTTCAACACTATGAAAACGGACATCAAAGAGAACGAGAACTCTTACGTTATGGATATAGAGATCCCGGGATTCGAGAAGAAAGACATAGGAATTTCTCTTGAAAACGGATATCTGACGATCTCCGCGAAGAAGGAAGAAAAGCAGGAAGGCAAGAAGGAAAACTATTTGAGAAGAGAGAGAAATTATTCTTGTTCGAGAAGTTACTACGTCGGCGACGTGGATAAAGACAAGGTAAAGGCGAAGTACGAAAACGGCGTTCTGGTCGTGGAAATCCCGAAGGAGCAGCCCGAACTTCCCGCAAAGCACAATATCGAAATAGAATAAAGCGTTAAGCGTTCCGCCGTCGGGCTCGCCCGACGGCGGAAAGAAAAGAGATCACTCCGAAAAATTTTTATTTTTTTCGTTTTTCTCCTTAATAAAGCGACCGCCGCAATTTCTTGCGGCGGTCGCTTTGTTCGGTCTGATTTTATAACTTTGCTTGACAGTTCGGCTCAAAAAGTCTATAATTTAAACGAGAAACAAAAAGAGGGCTTTAATTATGGATACTGGAAAGAAATTCGGTTTAAAAAAATCGAAAGCGGTGTTGCTGTTCGTGCAGATGATATTGACGGTTGTATTGCTTATAACTTCCGTCTATCTGTTGGCGTTCGTGACCTCGAACGGGCTCGGCGGCTGGATGATCTCGTCTTACGTCTTTATTACTTTATCGGTTTTAGCCGTTGTCTTTTACAGCGTTTACGGCTATAAAAAAGGTGACGCGGCATATCAACTGTCCGTATTGCCTTTTCTGGCGGCGATATTCGTCAATATACTTCTCCCCGGCAGGGAAAAATTTCAGGTCGCGTTGCTTGTGATCTTATTCGCTCTTACTTTCGGATTTTTATTGAGGCAGAAAGATAAAAAATTCACCTATATAATTTCCGTTTTAATGGTGGCGGTCTCGCTTGTCTTTTCGGTGTATTCCGCCGTAAAAGCCGACGTTCGGTTTTTAGGGGATATTTCGTCTAACTGGCCGACTTACGTCGCGATGTATCTTTCCATATTCGTTCCTTCCGTCATGTCGGGAACTTTCGCCCTGACTTATACCAGACAAGAATAATACAAATCCGCCGCAAAAAGCGCCTTTATGCGGCTTTTCGGCTCATCTTCCTCGTAGTACGTTTAGTACAACTTCGTCATCTTTGCCAAAAATA
>CADBSX010000071.1 GCA_902797515.1 uncultured Eubacteriales bacterium
GACGAAAAGCCCGAAGAGCCGAAACCTACGAAGATAACCTTTACCGCGCCCGTCGAAAACGCGACGGTGAGCAAGGATTACACTTCTTCGACGGTGGTATTCAATAAAACGCTCGGCGTATATACCGGTCATATGGGGCTCGATTTCTCGGCGGACGCCGGAACGAAAGTAATGTGCGCCTACGCGGGAACGGTGGAGAGCGTTACCACTTCTTACCTCACGGGGACGACCGTCACGATAGACCACGGCAACGGACTGAAAACGGTATATAATTCGATAGAAGTCGCGGACGGCATCGTTTCGGGCGTAAGCGTGTCGCAGGGACAGGAACTCGGCGAAGTGTCGGACAACAACCGTCAGGAATACAAAGACGGACCGCACCTTCATTTCGAGGTGCTCGAAAACGGACTGAAAATAGATCCCGAAACCTATCTCGCGCTCGAAAGCAAATAAAAAGTAATAATCGGATAAGCCCTCCCGTACAATATACGGGAGGACTTTTTCAATGAAAAAATTTATCGCCGCTCTTCTCTTTATTTCCGCGCTTTTACCGGTATTCGCGTTTTCGGGATGCAAAAAATCTTCGGGATATTTTCCGAAATACACGATAAACGCCGTCTATACGGAAAATAAGATCGAAGGAACGCTCGAATACGAATTCAAAAATCCGTCCGATAAGCCTATCGACGCGATAAAATTCAACCTGTACGCGAACGCCTATTCCGAAAAGGCGAAAAACCGCCCCGTTCCATACGGCAGCGAACTCAAAAATTTCGGCGGCACGGAAATTTCAGACTGTCTGTTCTGCGGATCGCCCGCCGAATTTTCGGTTACGGGCGAGGACGGGAACGTTCTCGAAATAAAGACCGCCGAGATCCCGCCGAACGGCTCGGCGAAAGTAAGTCTGTCCTTTTCGACGGTGATCCCGGCGGCTGATCTGCGGCTCGGCGACACGGGGGAAACGGTCAATCTCGGCGACTTCTTCCCCGTCGCGTGCAAAGCCGAAAACGGAGAGTTTATCGAGTGCGAGTATTCGCCCGTCGGCGATCCGTACTATTCGGGCTGTTCGGACTACGACGTGACGATAACCGTACCGTCCGAATACGTCGCGGCAAGTTCGGGCTCGCCCGTATCTTCCGAGACGAAAGGCGCGGCGACCGTTTACCGCTATTCCCTTAAAAAAGGCAGGGATTTCGCGCTGTGTCTGTCGAAAAATTTCACGGTAAAGTCCGAACAGGTCGGCGGAATAACCTTAAACGTTTACGGCGACGCGGAATTTTCCGAAAGAGCGCTTCCCGCGGCGAGGTCCGCCCTTCGGTATTTTTCGTCCGCGTTCGGGAAATTCCCGTATGAAACCATGTCCGTGGTAAAGACGGGCTTTCTGCAAGGCGGTATGGAATATTCGGGGCTGTGCTTTATTTCGGACTCGGCGGACGGCGAAAAGGAAGAACTGACCGTCGTCCACGAAATAGCGCACGAGTGGTGGCACTGCGGCGTCGGGAACGACCAGATAAACGAGGCGTACATAGACGAAGGTCTCGCGGAATATTCCTCTTACCTCTATTTCGCAGAGAACGGGAACGCGGAAAAAGCGGAAGAGATTTTAAACAGGGCGACCGCCGCTTATAAAGCCTATTTCGACGTCGGAAAAATACTCCGCGGGGAGGCGAACACCGTTATGAACCGCCCTCTTTCCTCTTTTTCGGGCGATTACGAATACGTGGCGATAGCCTACGCGAAACCGCTTATAATGTTTACCGAATACGAAAAGACGATCGGAAGAAACAAGGCGAAAAGACGGCTCTCCGCGCTATATAAAGACAATCTCTACGGCGAGATAAACTCCGACGCGCTTATTTCCGCGCTCGGTTATCCCGAATTTTTCCGCTCCTATATCGACGGAAAAGTCATTATTTAACGAGGCGGCTGCCGCCCGACCGAAAAAATTACGCTCTTTTGAACTTTTTCGCCTTTTTATCATTGACAAAAAATATAATAAATGATAAAATTTTAAAGTATCTTAATATAATCTTTTATCAAAGGTATATAGAAAGGAGCGTTAAATGAATAAATTACTCAAAACTCTTACGGCTTTGTCCGTCGCTTCCGTATTCTCGCTCGGCGTTGCGTCCTGCAAGAACAACTCCGACGGCGCGGACGAGAGCGAGCCGTTCTCTTACGAATATTCGCTGAACTCGGAAAAAGACGGATATACTCTCACGGGATATTCCATCTCTTCCGCGGCGAAGAGCCTCGCGGACAAAAACGACTACGCCGCGCTCGCCGAACTCTTCAATAAATCCCTCGGCGAAAACGAGACGAAATACACCGCGGAAACGGTCAGGACTTTCACCGTTCCCGAAAAGTATAACGATCTCCCCGTTACGAAGATAGCCTCGAACGCCGTCGTAAATCTCGGATATATCGACAAAGTGGTGGTCACGGCCGTGGTGGAAGAAATAGGACTCGGCGCGTTCGTCGGTCTTACCTCTCTGAAAGAGATAGAACTTCCCTTCGTAGGAAAGAGTATCTATTCGGGCATAAACTACTGGAATAACGAGAAAGAATTCGGATATATCTTCGGCACGAGCGAGGCGACGGGACTCACGTCCTGCGCGCAGGTCTATAACGAAGGCGGGGAAAGCGGCGACAGCACGAACTACTATATCCCGACCACTCTCAAAAAAGCGACCGTTACGGGCGACAACAAAAAACTCGACGGAAAGCAAACGATAAAATATAAACTCGTTGACGGAAAACGCGTAAAGGCGGACGACGACGAAACGGGCGAAGGAATTATAACGGAAGAGTTCGACGCGTACAGTCTCGCCGTTCAGCCGTATTCGTTCTACGGCTGCTCGACGCTCGAAGAGATAGAACTTGTCGGAAATTGCGACGTAATATACGAATATACTTTCGCGAACTGCTCGGCTTTAAAGACTTTCGCCGTTCCCGA
Source organism: uncultured Eubacteriales bacterium (assembly GCA_902797515.1). Classification (GTDB taxonomy): domain Bacteria; phylum Bacillota; class Clostridia; order Christensenellales; family Borkfalkiaceae; genus UBA10281. Next base: position 2,957 of record CADBSX010000071.1, read on the forward strand.
CGGAGTTACGGAAATACGCAAACACGCGTTCGACGACTGTTCCGCTCTTTACTCGATAGACCTCAAAAACGTCGATAAGATAGGCGAAAGCGCGTTCGAGCACTGCCACGCGCTCGGCGCGAGCACTCTCGCGGGCGGCTCGGAACTTACGACGAAAGCGACCGTTGTCGGCGACTACGCTTTCAACGGATGCAATTCGCTCGTCAGCGTGAAATTCGAGAACGCCGCGCAGATAGGCAGATACGCCTTCAAAGACTGCGACAAGGTAAAACTCGTCGGCACGGTCTCCGCTCTCGTTTCGGGCGACGAAACGTGGAAAACGGACACGGATCAGGAATAATAAGTCTTTAAGGCGCGCCGCGTTTCGGAAGAAACGCGGCGCTTTTTATATCTTCATAGCCGAGCGTGAATAGGTTCGTTAGCGGCTCCGTATTCAGTTGAATACGAAGCCGCTAACCGTTCCGGAGGAAACGGGCGGGCAGGAAAAAGAAAACCTCTTTTCCGCCCCGTCCGCGCCGTAAAACTCTATGACGGGGAAATCCTTTTCCACGGTGAATTCGCCCGAAAAACAGTATTTAAAAGCGTCTTGCGGGAATTTGCCGAAAACCGCTACGTTCGCCCCGAAAAGGACGAGAGCGGCAACGAGCGCGCCCGTCGTGTTCGCGTCCCCGCCCGACACCGCGAAAACGGGCTTTTCCGCCGTAAAATACCTCTCTTCGACTATCTCGCCTACAAAGCGCAAGAACTCTCTGAATTCCTCGGATTCGATCATACAGCCGCCTCGATACATAATATGCCGCGCGGAAAGTTTTTGACATCGTATATATAAAAAGACATAAAAAGTATAAAAAAAGATTTTAAATAAAAAACTTTTTTAAAAAATTTTACTTTTTCTTTAAAAGGTAGTATTATGTTATCGTCGATCGAGGTTGACGCCTCGC
>CADBSX010000072.1 GCA_902797515.1 uncultured Eubacteriales bacterium
CTACGGAGCGAAAGGTTCGTTTGACCGTTATTAACACAAAAACTGAATATGCGCCATTAGCTCAATTGGATAGAGCGTTGGTCTACGGAACCAAAGGTTAGGGGTTCGAGTCCCTTATGGCGCGCCAAAATCGTCGATATTATCGGCGATTTTTTATTTTTACCCAAAGGGCGACCGTTAAGATAAAATTCGTTTTTCATACGCTTTACAGAAATTTCGCCCTTATTATTTCAGACGGGAAAAGTAAAGAAAAAATGCATATAAAAACCCACGCGACCTGTTTTTTTGAAAAAAATAAAAATCGTCGAAATCGGCAAAACCCTAAAAAATGCATAATTTCTGCAAAGTTTCTGCAAAATTTTTGCAAAAAACTCACGGATAACAAATAAATATCATTAAATTTTATTATTGATCGTTAATGAAAAAAAGCTCGTGAGTATATTCCCCCGAGCCTTTTTATGTTTTCAACAAAGTTATTTTTTCAGAAGCGAAAGCAGGTCGTCTATCGAATCGATGCCGAGTTCTCGCATTTTAGTTTCGAGTTCTTCGAGTTTATCGGATGAAACCCGGGATCGCTCTCGCGGATCTAACGCCTCGGATATTTTCGCGGCGGATTGCAGTTTCGCCGAGAAATCCAGATGACTGTAAGTATTCGCCGTAACGTTATAGTCCGAATGTCCCAGCCACTCTTGTATCTCTTTCATCGGAATACCTTTTGCGAGTAATAACGAGGCGCACGAGTGTCTTAAATCGTGCAGGCGTATATGCCGTAATTTGTTCTTTTTAAGTATTTTTTGAAAGGTATGGGACAGATAATCGGGATACATTAAATCGCCCGTTTCGTGTACGAATACGTAATCGAGATAGTTTTTATTGTAAGCCTTTCCCCAGTATTCCTTATTTTTAGCGACTTGTTTTTTCCACGATAACAACTCTTTTTCTATCTCCGCCATCAAAGGCAACGTCCTTGCGCTCGAAGAAGTTTTCAGCGTGTCGGAAAGATATACTTCTTTTGCCAAAACGAGAACTTTATGATTTATCGTGATCGTTTTATTTATAAAATCTATCGATTCCCATCGCAGTCCTAAAAGTTCCGAACGCCTGAGACCGTAATAAGCGAGCATTTTCACGGGCAATTCTATTTTTTCGTCTTTTATCGCTTTGAATAATTGTTCCAATTCCGTCTGGTCATAAAAAGAGACCATACTTTTTTCTTTCTTTAACGTCGGCATAAAATCGTAAATGTTTTCTTTTATACGCTTTTCTTTATACGCTCGCTTTATTGCCGGTCGGATCACGTTTGAATAATGTTTTACGGTAATATTTTTTACTTTGCGTTCGTTTCGCAGATAGTCGTAAAACTTTATGATATCATCCGTCGTCATGTCTTCGAGATAAGGATTACCGTCTCCCCAGAATTGTCTGAATATACGCATATACGACTCGTTATATATATGAAACACGTGCGGCGAAAGAGTGTCCTTTATATCGGTGATATAGTTCTGCAACCAGTCAAGCCAGAGCGTTTTTCCTTCGTTCGATTCGATTTCGGAACGCTTTTCCAACCGTTCTTCATTTTCGAGATGCGAATATTCTTCTATCTTCTTTTGCAGTATGTGCTGCGCTTCTTTTTTGTTGCCGCGTTCTTTTAATCCCGTCGATATCCATTTTTGTTTGTATTGTCCGTCTTTGGTCTTATAATATAAAACGCAATACCAAAGCCCGTTTCTCGTCGATAAATTTCCCGTCATTTTTTAATCTCCTTTGTTGAAAAGTTCAATTACGCTTTCTTTCGTAATTTTGTATTCCCGACCTATTTTGATCGCTTTGATTTTTTTATCTTTTACGAGTTTATACGCAAAGACTTTACCTATTTGGAGCATTTCCGTAAGGTTTTCAAGCGAAAGAACGTCGGGATAGTTTGAAAACATCTCACAACTTTTGTTTTCGTTCATAGTTTACTTTTGACCTCCTTTAAGATATTTAAGGCGGTAATAAATACGTTTTATTACAAATAATAAAAAACGTATTCATACGGCACTCATAATTCCATTTTAACTATTCGTGAAAAATATTACCATTAACCAGATTATAATCGAACTCGAATGAAAACATATAAAACATAAACTCACTTTAACTCTAATCATAATTTTCGGGGGAATCTCCTTTTTTAGATTTTACCTTTCGGCACAGCCGACAAATCCGGAAAAGACGGGAAGCGCCAAGGATACAGGGGAAAATATTGTATTAAAAAAGCCGCCGCGCGAAACCTGCGCGGCGGCTAA
>CADBSX010000073.1 GCA_902797515.1 uncultured Eubacteriales bacterium
GAAGAGGAGAAACAGGCGGAAAGGGCGTTGCTCTTATATAACGTAAGAGCAATGCCGAAAAGCCTTGTTTCGACGAGGTGGAAGGGTGCTCGTTTCTAAACCTTAAAAACCTCACTCGAAAAGAGCGCGGAAAACGGAAGCGTTTTCCGCTTTTTTAGAAGTATGGATATAAAATTCATCAAAGGCATAAGCGAAAAGAGGGCGCAGGACTTCGCGAAGATGGGAATAACCACCGCCGAAGGGCTTATTAAGCATTTTCCGCGCGGTTATCTCGATTTAACCACCGCTTTACCTCTCGAAAAATGCTATAATAACGAGTTCGTTCTGACTTACGGGAAGATTTTGAGCCGTCCCGTCGCTTTTACGTCCGCGAGAAAACTCAAATGCGTTAGAGTGACCGTCGAACAGGGAATAAACGTTTTCACCGCGATATGGTTCAATCAGCCTTACGTTATAAGTCAACTCAAAATCGGCGTCGAATACCTCTTTTACGGCAGAGTAAAGAGCAATTTCGGCGGCGTTTCCCTTCTCAATCCGTCTTTCGAGCCGATAGAGAACAACGTCAGGCTCAAAGGCATAGTTCCCGTCTATTCTTTAAAGGGAAATCTCACGCAGAAAGTAGTCCGCGACGCGATAAAAGACGCGCTGTATAAGACGAAAAAGGCGAGCGTTATTCCCGACTATCTTATTAAAAAATACAATCTTTCTTCACTTTCGGACGCTTACGCGGAAGTCCACGCGCCGACGGATATGGTAAAAGGTCAACTCGCGGCGGAAAGGATAGCGACGGAAGAGTATTTTCTGCTTATTTCCGCGTTCAAGATAATAAAAGGCGACAGAAAACAGGTGAGAGTAAATCAATATTCCTGTTCGGCGCGCGAAATGAAAGAGTTTACCGAGCGTTTCGGTTTCGAGTTCACCGCAGGGCAGAAAAAAGCGGTCAACGAAATTTTCGCCGACCTCTCTTCGCCGAGTTCGATGAACAGACTTTTGCAGGGCGACGTCGGCAGCGGAAAAACTGCGGTCGCGCTCTGCGCGATATACGCGGCGGTAAAGAGCGGTTATCAGGCGGCGATGCTCGCGCCGACCGAGATACTCGCTCGGCAGAATTTCAATATCATAAGCAGGATATTCCCCGATTACGAGTGCGCGTTTTTGAGCGGAGCGTTGAAAGCCTCGGAGAAAAAAGCGCTCAAAAAGCGGATAGCGGTCGGTGAAATAAGGATAGTCGTCGGCACGCACGCGGTGATACAGGACGACGTGGAATTTTACAATCTTTCTCTGTGCGTATGCGACGAACAGCACCGTTTCGGCGTTCAGCAGCGAAGCGCGCTCGTCGCGAAGGGGATAATCCCCGACGTGCTCGTCATGAGCGCGACGCCTATTCCGAGAACTCTGTCCCTTATCTTTTACGGCGACCTCGATATAACCGATATTCCCGACAAGCCGAAAAACAGACTGCCGGTAAAAACCTATCTCGTGCCCGAAAACAAGTACGCCGGACTTCTCGGATTTATCAGGAATACCGTGGCGACGGGCAAACAGGTTTTCTGCGTTTGTCCGAAGATAGAAGAGGACGAGGAAGGCACGCTTATGAGCGTTACCGAACTGTTCGACGAACTCACTAAGGAATTGCCCGACGTAAAAACCGCTCTTTTGCACGGCAAGATGAAAGACGCCGAAAAAGAGCGGATCATGCTCGAATTTAAAGAAAAACAAAGCGATCTGCTCGTTTCGACAACGGTTATAGAAGTCGGGATAGACGTTCCGAACGCGACGGTAATGGTGATTTACAACGCGGAGCGGTTCGGACTTTCGCAACTCCACCAACTGCGCGGCAGAGTCGGGCGCGGCGGCGACGAGAGTTATTGTTTCCTCTACACGAAAAAGGACGACGGAAAGGCGATGGACAGGCTTAAAGTCGTATGCGAGCAGAGCGACGGTTTCAAAATAGCGGAAAAGGATTTCGAGATGCGCGGCAGCGGCGATTTTATGGGGATGCGCCAAAGCGGTCGGTTCATAAACGACCTCGGCAGTCTCGTCTATCCCCCGTCGGTTATATTCTTCGCGAAAAAACTCTGCGACGAGGCGTTCTCGAAACCCGATTACGTGAGAGAGATAAGGGACGTCGCGCTCGAAAAGTACGAAAGGCTGAAAGACGTCGCGTTGAATTAAAAAATACGCCCGCGCAACCGATAGTTGCGTTTTTGCAAACAGAAATCGGTGGCGCAACCGACGAAAAACGAGTATAATCGGAGTATCGAAAGCCCGAAAGGGAAAGGACGGAAGAAAAAATGGACATAAAAACGGCAAACAGACTTGCCGAAATGCGCAAAAACGCGGGACTTTCGCAGGAAGAACTCGCGGACAGGATAGGCGTTACGCGGCAGGCGGTTTCAAAGTGGGAGAGGAACGAATCTTCGCCCGATACGGATAACCTTATAGAACTTTCAAGGCTTTACGGCGTAACGATCGACGAACTTATAAACGGCAAAAATCCCGCGACGGAAAAAAAGGAAGAAAAGAGCGCGGAAGGCGATTTCGTATATAAGGACGACGGTATAACGGTCGGAATAAACGATGCCGAAATATCGGTAAAAAACGAATACGGCGAAGAGAAGAAATACGACGCGCAAGCAGTCGGACGGAAGAGGGCGAAAGAGAAGAGGATAAACGGGATAGTAACTTCCGTATTTTCCGCCGCGGCGGTTATCGCTTATCTTTTGCTCGGTTTTCTCGTAAAAGACGGCAGAGGCTGGGCGTGCGGC
>CADBSX010000074.1 GCA_902797515.1 uncultured Eubacteriales bacterium
CGGCAAACTATCTCCGTAAAATTTTAGTCCGTCGCTTTAATTTGTCAGGAAAAAGCGGGCGCTTGTCGCCCGAATGTCCGCCGAGAGGCGGCGTCTTGCCGAGGGCTATACGTTGACGGCAGTCAACTTTATTCCGTCTATCGGAGAGTGAAAAATGCAGAAAGGGAGAGAATTAAAATTCTCTCCCTTTCTGCATTTAATTATAGAACAGATATTTATCAAAGATTGCGGGATACGGCATTTTATTCTTTGACAATTCGATTTCGGAGTGATATAATAAACGATAGGCGATATATAGGAGAATTTTATGCACCGTTATCAGAATCCTCAATCGGATAAAGAATATTCCGAGTGGAAAAACGCCCCGTCTCTCGTGCCTTTTCTCTTCAAATACAACGGAAAAGAATACCACGGCTTTCCCTTTTTACGAATTCTTGAAAACGTCGAGCGCGCAGGCGATAAGGAAACGAGCACGCAAGTGTTTGCGGTGGACGAAAGATTTCGGATCACTCTCGTGCTTACGCATTATTACGATTACGGCGCAACTGAATTTACGGTTTGGTTTGAAAACGTCGGAGAAGAGAACAGCGGTATTTTGGAAAATCCGCGTTTGAGCGCATACATAAAAGGTCGCGAGCCCGTTTTACGCAGAATATACGGCGATCATCAAAATCGGTATGCTCCGTTTTCGAAAAAACTTGACGCTTCCTACGTTCAATCGGACAACGGCCGACCGACGCATATTTATTTCCCCTATTTTAACCTCGAACACGACGGCGGCGGAGTGATGTGCGCCATCGGTTGGGCGGGACGATGGAGCGCGATGTTTGAAAATCAAGGCGATCAAACTTGGTTCGAGGCGCGCTATGCGATGGGGCTGAAAACGTACTTAAAACCAAAAGAAAAGATACGTTCCCCCCTCTTTCTTCTTGCGTCATATACAATTCGCGACGAGTTTTACGCCACCAACTATTGGAGAAGTTGGTTTCTCAAATACAACACGCCGAAGGCAGACGCTGCGGGCCATGATCTGCAACCTTTTTCCACGCTTTCCCTTGCCGGCGACACGGGACTTCCTAACTGCGACGGGAGCATTTCCGAAAACAAGGATACATGGAAGAAATCCTTGGACAAACTGTTTGCGGAAAATATCAAATTCGACTACCGCTGGATGGACGCCGGCTGGTATCCCGATCCGAGCGGCAAAACCAGAAACGACTATTGGGGCTACGTAGGCGCGTGGGAATTCGACGAAGAAAAATGGGGCAAAAACGGTGAATATTTCAAGCAGTCTGTCGATTATGCGCATCAACACGACGTAAAAACGCTGTTATGGATCGAAGCCGAACGCGTTTCAATGATAGACGATCTCGTAAAAAATCACGGCTACAACGCCGAATGGGCGGTTTACTATCTTCCCGAAGAATACTCGTTTGCGCAATTACAAGTGTTAAACAATTTTGCCGATCCCGACTGCGTAGAATGGACGAAAAAATCCGTTTGCAAAATATTAAAAGAAAATAAAATAGATTTGTACCGTGAGGACTTCAACCGCGATCCCGCCTATATGTGGTCGGAGTCGGATAAACGGGAATCCCCGAACCGTTGGGGAATCAACGAGTGTAAAGCCGTAGCGGCGCATTATAAGTTTTGGGAAGATATTATCGAATGTACGACCTCTTACGGCGGTTGCGCGTTTATCGATTCCTGCGCCTCCGGCGGCGGCAGAAACGACCTGCAATCGCTCCGTTATGCCGTTCCTCTTTTAAGAAGCGACTTTGATCGCACAAGCACGGCGGTCCGACTCTCTATGACTTCTTCTTTCTGTAAATGGATCCCTTTCAACGGCTCGTGTCATATGGAAAAGGCGGAAGACAAGGAAACCGAGCAGGACGGCATAAGCGACGTATATGCTTGGCGCGCTTCCTATTTGCCTATTATGAACGTTATGGGCGGACGCTTTACGCAGGATAAAAATTACGATTTCGATATGCTCCGTTTCGGCTTGAACGAATGGGATAAAGTGAAAAATTATCTTATTAAAGATTTCTATCCGCTTACGCCTTGGCGTTCCTATACGGATAAGACCGGCTTTACGGCGCATTGTTATTTCGATGAAGAAAAAGGCGAGGGCGTATTGCTTGCTTTCCGCCAAGAAGCCTGCGACGAAACCGAATTGTCTATCGATTTATCCGTCGTCAAAGCGGGCGCGGAATATACGCTTAAAGACGAGGATATAGGCGAAAAGTTCACGACGCAAAAGGGAAAACTTACGTTATCTTTCAACTCGCCGAGACTTTCCAGATTGTTGTGGATAAAACGAATCGTTTGACAATTTATGGAATACGTATATATTTTGATTGCCGTTTTAGGTATCGGCGGTTTGTTCGTAATGACGAAAGCCTACCAAACGAAATGCGGAAACGGAGCAAAGGCTCTTATCGGATTTTCGTTTTGGTTTGCGATCGGCGGTTTCTTTTTTTCTTTCTTCGCAAACTGTTGCAGGATCGATTTTGCGCTCGTTACTTTTTGTTTATCTCTCGTCGTAGCGATAGCGATCGGTTTCGATAACGTGGCGGGCGTGGTTGCGTTAAAATACTGCAAGATGTCGCTTTATACCACGTTCATTATGGCGGGCGGTATGGTGATACCTTCTTTTTTCGGCGTTTTGTTTTTGAGCGAAACGCTTTCCGTCTGGCGAATATCGGGGATCATTGCCGTAATTATCGCGCTGATTGTTCCCGTGTTTGAAAAAACGGGAGAGCGGACGTCGAAAATCGGCTTGCTGTTGTGCGTTGCGGTGTTTGTTTCCAACGGTTTGAATAACGTGGCGTCAAAGATACACCAAATCAACGAAACCGCGCTGACTACGCAGGATTTTTTAATTTGGATAAATATATGGTATTTTATTCTTGCGGCAACGTTTTCGCTTATATATTTCACGATAAAAAAGAACGGTAAGGGAAGAGAAACTGATAATGCGGAAAAAACGCCGATAAACCTCAAAGCCATTTTATTGCCGATTTTATGGATATTGTTAACGTCCGTCGTCAGTGCGACGGGACAATCGTTTAATTTACTTGCGGCTAAAACGGCGGACGCGTCGCTTATGTATCCGTTGATCACGGGAGGAGGTATGGTCCTGTCGGCGGTAAGCGGAAGAATATTTTTCAAAGAGAAAATAACCAAATTAAATGCGATCAGTTTGATGATTGCCGTAGTCGGCACGCTGTTGTTCGCTATTTGATAAGAGAAACGAAAGAATTCGAGCGGTTTAAAACGAAGATATTTACACCGCTTTTACAACCGAAGGAAAATGTCCGAATATATTAAAATTTCTTTCAAAGACGCAAAAAAGATATTAGACGAAGATCCGAACGCGGTAATTCTCGACGTGAGAGAAGAGGACGAATATCTTACGGGACACGCCGTAAACGCCCTTCTTTTTCCCGTTGACGAAATAAACGAATATTCCGCGGCGGAAATTCTTCCCGACAAAAGCGTTCCCGTTCTCGTTTACTGTAAAAGCGGGATAAGAAGTAAAACGGCGGCGGAAATCTTATCCGCCGCAGGCTATGAAAAAGTTTACGATATCGGCAGCCTCGTAGGCTGGCCGTACGGGCTGGAAGACTGATCTTCCGATCCTTTTATTTTATCGGGAACACCGCTTTGACGGTAAATTCCCCGTCTTTTTCGGAATACGCGCGGATCGTCGCCTTGTGCAGATCCGCTATTTCTTTGGCTATCGAAAGCCCTATGCCGCTGCCTTCTTTTTTCGAGCCGCGCGCCTCGTCCGAGCGGTAAAACCGCCCGAAGTACTTGCTTTTATCCCCCGCTTTGACCGATTTCGCGTCGTTTGTGAGTGTAAAAACCGCTTTGTTTCCCGTCTTTTTCAATTCGCTCTTTATAAACTCTTCCGAATATTTGACCGCGTTGTCGAAAAGCACGGATAAAAGTTGTCTTATTAAACTTTCGTCGCCGGAAATAACTATATCTTCGTCGTGTGAAAAGTACGTTCTTTTCCCGCCCGCCTCGACGGTTTTTCCGAATAAATCCTCTACGTCGGAAAGAGCGTCGGACAGGGAAAATTCGGTCCGGATCATTTCCCCGTTCATTTCGTCGAGTTTGGACAGGGAAGTCATATTTTTGACCATAGCCGTCATTTTCGCGACCTGTTTGGCGATCGCGCGCGTGCTGTCGGTTTCGCCCGTCTCTATTTCCGTTATCTCGTTGTTAGCCGAAATAATCGTAAGGGGAGTTTTGAGTTCGTGGCTCGCGTCGGTTATAAATCGTTTCTGCTTCTCGTAACTTTCGCTCACGGGGCGGAGTATTTTTTTCGAGAATACTACTACGAGCAGAAAGACCAGAGCGATACCGCCGAGCGAAATGAATATGCTTGCGTATAAAAAGTTATTCGACGTTTCGAGTTGTCGGAAACAATCGACTAAAACCACGAGATCTCCTTTTTCCGAGACCGCGTACCTGTAAACGCCGTAATAGCCTTTCTTTTTTCCTTTTTTAAGTATCTCGTCGGCGATTTTAACCGCTTCTTCTTCGTTTACCGAGAATATCCGTTCGGTGTTCGCCGTCTTTTCGCCGTTTTCGTATTTAACGGAAAAATACCTCGTTTCGTAGGGCGTTTCGGCGTAAAATCCGCCGTCGCGTTTTCCGTCGGGCTTTCGTGGCGGGATATCGCCTTGTCCGACGTCGTTTTCTTGCCCCGAGGGCTCCGAAAATTCCCCGCCGTTTTCGACGAGAATATTCAAAACGCCGTCCGCGTAATCCCTTATTTTATAGTAGTTTACGGCGTTTATGGCGGTCATGATAGCGGCGAGGACCAGAATTACCGCGGTCATTGCCGCCGCTATGAATTTTATTCTTAATTTCTTAAACATCGGCAGTCAGTTTGTATCCTACGCCGCGAACGGCTTTTATTTTGCAGTCCGAGCCTATAAGTTCGAGTTTCTTTCTCAAAGCGGAAATGAAAACCCAGACGACGTTTATTTCCGCCTCGCTTTCAATATCCCATACCGCGTCCATTATCTTTTCTGTGGAAACGAGTATGTTTTTGTTCCTCA
>CADBSX010000075.1 GCA_902797515.1 uncultured Eubacteriales bacterium
CGCTATAAAATCATCTTTTTGCGGTGCTGCGCAATTATAAAGGGATAAAGGCGAGGATAGACAAGGCAAAAGCCGCAGATAATACTTAACGTATTTTCAAGGCTTTTAACGAAGTATATACCGCCATTATCCCTTTATAATCAGGTTCATATTATTCTTTTCTGGTATCGGAAAAAACGGGGATCATTCCCCGTTTTCTTTCCGCTTTTTCACCACTACGTTTCCGCACATGACTTCGGAATACGAAAAACTCGTCTTGCCGCTGAAATCGCCGTAAGGGGAAACGGTGAAAAGAGCGGGATAAACGCTCGTCAGTTTTCCGTCGTACGACACGTACCTGTTTCTGCCGAGATTGACTCTTACCGACACGTCGGAATCGAGAAAACTCTTTATCGCGCTTTTAACGCTCGCGATATCGCGTGAAGTCTTTATCATATCCCGCATTATTGCCGTCTTTCACTCTTTTTAATCGCTTTCCCGAAAAAAAAGCCCCGCCCGTTCCGCGCGGCGGAACGGGCGGGGCGACCGAAATCAGCGTTTTTTCGCAAAATCGTACCTCTTTAAAAAAGACGTGTCGGTTATCCACTCGGAAACGCGGTTTCTTCTCGCGTGTTCCTCGTTGGCTTTTCCGAGTTCCCTTCGGTAATCCGCGTAAGAACACTTATTCACTTTCATAAAGTGCTTTATCGCCTCTTCCTCGCCGCCCGTAAGTTGCGTTCTGCCGATATGGATAACGGAGTGGCACGCGTGGCAGACGGCGATGACGTCCTCTAATTTCTGTACGCCTTTTTTCTCGTCGTAACTCCACCTCTCGTGCGCCTCCAACCTCTTCGCGGGCGCTCCGCATATCATACATCTGCCCGCCGCGCGGGAGTACGCGTCTTTTCTGACTTCGTCCCACTCGGACGGTTTGAGCGCGCTCCTTAAATTCTGATACCAGCATCCGTCGGGGACGAGTTCAAAAGAAAGTTTCAATCTACGTTCAACCTCTTGTTTAAAATATTGCACGAAATTTCATAAAAGAGCGCGGAAAGACCGGCGACCGCGATTATAATTATTCCGAGAACGACGTCCGTCGCGATCATCGCCGAGCCCGCTCCGACGAAAACGGCGACGAACACCGAGGAAAGCGCGACGAAAACGCTGACCGCGAATCCCTCTATAACGTACATAGCGATAAGCGTTAAAATTATCGCGCCGAGTTTTCTCTTTTTCGCGTTCGTCATACCGAAGATTATCGCGAAGAAAATCTGCGAAACGACGAAAAATACCGAGCAAAGGACGAGCAGAACTATTTCCGCGCCCGCGATTATCTCCGCCGCGCCGAACGAAAAGACTTCCGAAAATCCCTCGTATATGCCGGAATAGCCGAATAACAGCGTTATAGCGGTAGATAAGGCGTTGACCGCGCCTATTATAAACGTCCATAAAAGGCAGGAAAGGTATCTCGCTTTCACGTGGTCCTTTACGCTTACGGGAAGAGTGAACGTGAGGTACGCCTCGTCCGTCGCGAACGCTTTATACGTTCCGGAAAACACTATGACGGTCTCCACCGCGGAAACCGCGGATATCCCCGATCCGAACGCGCCGCTAAGCAGCGTGGAAAAAATCACGACGAACACGTTCCCGTCCGACGTCTCGGCTAATTTCGACAGCGCCGCCGAGGCGACGGAAAGTCCGAGAGTTATCGAGGACAGTATGATCAGAATTTTAGCCGAACGCGTAAATTCCCTTTTGAATATTTTTTTTACCATCTGAATTTCTCCCTGAAAAGCCCGTCGAGAGATCCCGCCGCGCCGTAACCGTCCGAAGTTTTACCGGTGTAGAAAATCTCGCCGTCGTTTATGAAAATATATTCGTCTAAAATATCCTCTATATCCCTTATAAGATGCGTGGAAATGATCAAGGTCGAATCCCCGCCGAAACGCGACTTTAAAGCGCCGAGCACGTATTCCCTCGATACGGGATCGACGCCGCCTATCGGCTCGTCGAACAGAAACAGTTCCGCGTCGCGTGAAGTCACGGCTATAAGTTGCACTTTTTCCTTCATCCCCTTCGACAGCGTTTTGAGCCGCGCGGACGGGGCTATTCCGAGTTCCGAAAGCGTCCTGTACGCCCTTTCCTCGTCGAAGTCGTCGTAAAAGTCTTTGAACAGCGAAAACAGGCTCTCGACCGTGTTCTGCGCGTCAACGTAAGTCCTTTCGGGCAGAAAAGACACTTTCTTTTTCGTTTCCAAGCCTATTTTTTCGCCGTTTAGAGTTATGCTCCCCGAATCCACCGTCAAAAGCCCCGCTATGCTTTTTAAAAGAGTGGTCTTTCCGCTGCCGTTCGGACCGAGAAGTCCTATTATCTTCCCCCTCTCCGCCGTGAAACTCACGCCGTTCAAAGCGGTTTTCCCGCCGAATTTTTTGGTGAGGTCCTTAACTTCCAAAAAAGCCATATTCCTTCTCCCTTTATCGTTTACGATTTTGTCTTTTACGGCGTTTTCAGCCGAAATCTATCTCCGCTCTGAAATTCTGCTTGCCGTCCGATACGCCCTTTACCTTCGTCTTTCCCTCGTCTTTCCCGAAAAACACCTCGTAGTCCGAGTCCGCCGACATCTCGTTTATGAAATCTATCCCGAAACTCTTTATCTCCGCGTCCGGTCTTAACGCGTTAAGGACGAATTTGCCGTAGTTGGCGTTGTTGACGTGCCCGTTGTGGTCGAGGTCGGAATACGTCGTCCTGCCCTTTTCCGACGAAAAGCCGTCCGTCGAAAAGTCCTTTATCTTTTTCAGCCCGTCGGGATAGACAGCCTTTCCGTAAAATTCCCTGTCGCTGTACCTGACTTCGCCGTTCACGGCGATCCGCCTCGTCGCGGCGTTCACCACGCACCACTTCGACGAGCCGTAAACGAGCAGATCGCCCTTTTCGTCCGTTATCTCGTAATCCCTGTCGTAATCTATCCTGCCCTCTTCCCTCGGCCACGTCTTTACCGTAATTTCCGAACAGTATTCGGGATTTTTCACCACGTCGTAACGGCACCTGACGAGTACCCAGAAGAGGTTCTTTTCAAGCATCGCCTTATATCCTATTCCTATTCTTTCGGCGTGCTCGGTCGCGACGAACTGAAAGAGATCGAGCACCGCGCTCGGCGCAAGTCTGTCGCGCAGGTCGTAATCGGACACTCTTAAACTCAATTTCTTTTCATAATATAACATACGTTGTCCCTCAATATAACAGAACGGCTTTTTCCGGAAGGTCTATAACCTTGCTGTTGTCGCCTTTTATCAGAAAGAAATGCTGATGATACGTCCTGTGCGGGATCATATACACTCTCTTTCCTTTCCATATCTTCTCGACGTCGCCGCGAAGGGCTTTCGTCGAGAGAATAAAATCGCAAATATCCGCGTTCAAGTCGATTATCGCGTTATTATAGCCGTCCGCGAACAAATCGAGAAGTCCCGTCCTTATGCGCATCACCACGTAGTCGTTCGACTGCACGAAACCGCTCCCCTGACAGTACGGGCAAGGCTTTAACAGCATAGATTCGCTGCCCTTTCTTCTCTTCTTTCTCGTGATCTCGACGAGCCCGAGCGGCGTCATACCGACGACGGACGCCTTCTCCCTGTCGCGTTCGAGTTCCCTTTCGAGTTCTCTCACGACCGCCGCGCGGTGCTCCTTTTCAGCCATATCTATAAAATCGACTATTATTATCCCCGAAAGATTGCGGAGCCTTATCTGCCGCGCTATCTCTTTCGCCGCGAGAAGGTTGGTTTCGTAAACGGTCTGTTCGAGGTTGTCCGTGCCTACGAAACTGCCCGTGTTGACGTCTATCGAAACGAGCGCCTCGGTCGTGTCTATCACGAGGTACGCCCCGCTTTCGAGTTTTACCTTGTTTCCGAGAAGTTCGCCGACTTGCGTGTTGAGCCCGAACGCGGTAAACATATCCGTCTTTCCGTTATAGCGTTTAATCTTCCCCGCGACGTCGCCGCCGAGCCTTTTCGCGTAGTCCGCCGCCTCGTCGAACGTCTCTTTGTCCGCTATCACGAATTTATCCACGTTCTCGCCCCACACGTCGCGTATCATGCGCACCGCGAGGTTGCCTTCGCCGTATAAGAGGGCGGGCGCGGTCGCCGTTTTGAAATCCTCTTCGATCTTTTCGTACTGCTTTTTGAGCGCGGTGAGTTCCCTCTTTATCTCGGATTTCGCGGCGAGCGCGCCCGCCGTCCTTATTATCAGTCCGCCCTTTTTCGGCTTTAATTCCTCTGCGATCTTCAAAAGCCTTATCCGCTGCTTTTCGTCCGCCTTTCTGGAAACTCCGACGAATTCGACCGTCGGCATATACACTACGAGCCTGCCCGCGAAAGACACGTTCGCGGTGAGCCGAACGCCTTTCGTGCCCGACGGATCTTTGACCGCCTGCACCATTATCTCGTCGCCTTCTTCGAGTTCGGAAAAATCGGGGAAAAGGACGTCGCCGCCTAAATCGTTCTTGTCCATAAGCATATCGCCCGCGGAAAGATAGCCGTTCTTCTCTAATCCGACGTTCACGAACGCCGCCTGCATGCCTTCGAGCACGTTTTCCACTTTGCCTTTAAAAACGCTGCCCGTGGTCACCGTCTTGTTTTTCTTCTCTATGCGGTATTCCGCCAATCTCCCGTCTTCTACGACCGCTCCGACGTAATTGCCGCCCGTCCCGTCAACGTAAATGCTTACGGACATATTTTCACCTCAACGTTTCTTCAAATTCTCTTTCGTCCGACGTCAATCCTCGCGTCTTTACAGCCTCTACGTTTTCGCCTCCGTACCTGTCCGCAAGATTTTTAACGAATTTTTCTATCCTTATCCCGTTCCCGAAACCGAGAACGCACTTTATACCGCCGTCCGTCTTCTCTATTTTATAAACGAGCGGGGAAACGTCCTTTTCGTTGCCGTTCCGGTCGGTTATGATAAACGGCTTTCCGACCACCTCTTCGGGATCGAAATCCGAAAGTCCCGTCACGAAATATTCCGCCTTTACGATTTCGCTCGCGACTCCGACTTTTTTATCCGTAGCCCACGCGCCCGTACACTTTATCCCCTTTCGGGAAAACGCGTTGAATTTCTCTTTGAAAGAATCGGGCGGCTCGTCGGTTTCGACGAGGCAGTATTCCGAATAACTCTTCACGCCGACGCCTATCGGCGCGGACATATACACGAGCGGATGCGGATTAAAGCCGAGGGAATATCCGACTTTTATCCCCGCGCGGCGGAACGTCCTCGAAAGGTCTTTCAGCATGTCGAGATGCGAAATAAACTCCGCGCCGTCCGTCTTTGAATATCTGAAAAGTATCATACGTCGCACCTGAATACTCTCTGCAAGCCGCAGCCCTTGCAGCCCGTCTTGCAACTGCCCGTGACTTCGCCCGCGTACGCCTTTTTCCTCTCTCTTTTAAGGAAAGATTTATCGATGAAAACGTCTATTATATCCCACGGCAGTATTTCGTCCTCGCCCCACTCTCTCGTGTAGAACTTTTTATCGACGCCGCATTCTCTGAACGCCTCGTTCCACTTGTCCGCTTTGAAGTGTTCCGTCCAGCCGTCGAACCGGCATCCTTTTTTATACGCCGAAAGAATTACTTTTCCGAGCCGCCTGTCTCCCCTCGCGAGAACCGCCTCTATCTCGGAAAGGGCGTGATCGTTCCAACTGACGAAAGTATTCCTGCCGAAAAGCCTGCTTTTGAGTATTCCGACTTTCCGTCCGACTTCCTCTTCGCTTATCTGCCTTTCCCACTGAAAGGGCGTGAACGGCTTAGGGATAAAGGTCGAGGCGCTCACGCTTATACGAAGATTTCTCGCCCGCGCCTTATCCGCGGAATATATCTTCCTTATTCTATCGACTATATCGCATATCCCCTCTACGTCCTCGTCCGTTTCGGTCGGAAGCCCGAACATAAAATAGAGTTTTATGCCCGTATATCCCTCGTCGAAAGCCATTTTCAGCCCCCTTTCGACTTCCTCTTCCGTTATGTCCTTGTTTATTACGTCGCGAAGCCTTTGAGTGCCCGCTTCGGGCGCGAACGTGAGCGAGTTTTTCTTGCTTTCCTGTACGAATTCCCCGTCGAAACTGTCGAGCCGAAGGGACGGCAGAGCGAGTTTCACGTCCGACGGAAGTTCGCTTTTGAGTTTTGAAATAAGTTCTCTTAAATACGGATAATCGCCCGTGGAAAGACTGTTGAGTCCGACTTCGCCGAAACCTGTCGCCTTTATAAGTTCCGTCGCCTGTCCGACGAGCGTATCGGGCTTTCTCGGCCTTACGGGGCGGTAAATAAATCCCGCCTGACAAAACCGGCATCCCCGATAGCATCCGCGCATCACCTCTACCACCGCTCTCTCGAACACGCTCTCGACGTTCGGACACATCATTTTCTTCGGAAACGCGCCCGAGTCGAGGTCGCGGCAGAGCGATTTTTTTATCGGATACTTACCGGAAAAGCCCGCTATAAGTCCTTTATCGTCATATTTCACTTCGATAAGCGACGGAACGTAAACGCCTTGTATCGCCGTCGCCTTTTCGAGAAATTCGCTCTTCGTCCTGCATCTGAGTTTCAGTTCCGCGAGGTCTTTCATGCTCTCTTCCCCGTCGCCGACGACGAAAATATCTATGAAATCCGCGAGGGGCTCGGGGTTGACCGCGCAAGGCCCTCCCGCCTGAATTATCGGAAAATCTTCCCCCCTTTCCTCTCTCTTTAACGGAATACCGGCGAGATCGAGCATATATAATATACCGGTATAACTCATCTCGTATTGAAGAGTGAAACCGATCATATCGAAATCTTTGAGCGGCATTTTAAGACCGAGCGAATACAGCGGAACGCCGTTTTCTTTCAGTTTGTCGCCGAAATCGGGCCACGGGGCGAAACACCTGTCGCATATCGCGCCGTCAACGGAATTTATAACTTCCGAAACGATGCGTATGCTCAGATTGCTCATCGCGACTTCGTAAACGTCGGGAAAGCAGATACAGTAATTCAGGCGGTCGGGCTTTAAATCCCGCTCGCCGTACTCGCCGCCTATGTATCTGGCGGGCTTTTCGACCGTCTTTAAAATTCCGTAAAGTTTTTCCGAAAGTTCCATAACCGTTTCCCGAACTATTTTAACATAAAAACGCGCTTTTTGCAACGAAAGAGGCGGTTATGCGCTAATTTATCTTCTTTTACTATTGACAAATCGTTTATTTTAATATATAATAAGAACACGAACGCCTTTATCGACTTAAAAAAGGCGGGAAAAAGAGGTTTCTTTATGGACGAAAGAAAGCGACTCAAAAGAACGGGATTTTTTCTCAATATTATCGTCACGGCGCTCTGCGCCGTCGCCGTCGCGAGTTATTTTATGTTCCCTTTGCTCGATTTCACTCTGTCTTATACCGTTACGGAAGAATTCAGCGATTTCCTTATAGAGAAAATGGGCACGAAAGACGCGGAAGAAGGCTCGCAGGAAGATGTAATGAACACCTTTATCACCGAACTCGGTAAAGAAAAAATGGTCCTTACCGTGCCTTTGAAACTGCAAACGTCCTTTTTCGTAAATCAGATACTGAAGCCCGACGAGACCGAGGCGAGAGCCGTAATAGACAAACTTATAGACGACGCCGTGGAATCGGCGAGCGAGGACCTCGACGGCGTGACGAAAACGGTCACGAAATCGGTCGTGAAAGCGGTGCTCAAAGTTCAACTTAAAAACAATATGGCGGAAATC
>CADBSX010000076.1 GCA_902797515.1 uncultured Eubacteriales bacterium
CAGATATCGATTACGTTTTTTACTTCATTTAAAAAATTATTATTCATTTGTTTTACCACTTTAAAATTTTTATTTATATACGGTTTTACCGTTATATACTTATAGTGCCGTCTGTACAATAAACTTTGCAACTTGTCGGAACTTTATATTTCCAACCTGTTCCTTTGCTTATTGCTTTCCATTGCACTGTTGTTCCTTTAAAAGTTATGCTTGTAAGTCCGCTGCACCAACTAAATGTGGCATTTCCTATATTTGTAATGCTGTCGGGGATATTAACGCTTGTAAGTCCGGTGCAACCAGAGAAAGCATAACTTCCTATACTCGTAACGCTATCGGGAATAGTTATGCTCGTAAGACCGCTGCAATCATAGAACACTTGACTTCCTATATTTGTTATGCCGTCGGGAATAGTTATGCTCGTAAGTCTGCTGCAACCATAAAACGCAGAATTTCCTATACTCGTAACGCTATCGGGGATAGATATGCTCGTAAGTCCGCTGCAATCGGAGAACGCATATTTTCCTATACTTGTAACACTGCCCGGAATAGTTATGTTCGTCAGTTTTCTGTAGCTGGAGAATGCGTGATCTCGAATACTTGTAACGCCGTCGGGAATAGTGATGCTCGTTAGACCGTTATAATTAAAATTAACTGTATCATTTGAACTCGGTAAAGTACCGGAAAGTTTGTCGTTTTGTTTTCTGCTTGATTCGCATTGTTTTTCGTCAATTAAACTGTTATTTGAATTATTAGTTTGATATAGATCATTCGACTTTTTGATGTCGGCATTCTTTCTGTTTAACAGATAAGTATAAGATTTATTTGCCTCTAATGCATTTAAAATTTTTTGTTGTTTCGTGTTGAAAAATTCTTGTTGAATTAAGCCGGAATTTAAAAGATCATTGTATTTTATATATAAATCTACCAATTTAAGTTCGTTATCTATATCCGAGCAAGAGGTTGTAAAGAATTTTTCTTCATAATTAACCGATTGTTTGGTTTCTTGCGAATTATTTGTTGTAACGATAGTGTTTTTTTGAGACTCTTCATAACTTTCGATTTCCAATCTTATTGCCGATAAACACGTGTTTTTTATTATTTTGTTGCCGGATATTTCTATTGTCCTGTCGCTTATTTTTATTGTCGCAACCATAAACGGAGGCGTTCCGACTTTGATTTTATCGTTTGTTTCGGATATGATGCCGAATTTACCTGTTATGGCTTTTTTTATCAAAAAAACAACTTTTCTCTTTTCAATTTTAAAGTTTATCGTATCCATATTATTCCTTTTTTAAGTAAAAAATGCCGCCCGCTTATAGCGAGCGACACCCGTAAAAATGCCTTTCGCATAAGCTGCGACACCAACTAAAATAGAATTCTCTCGAATTTTTTTAGAATTGCGAAAAGATACACTTCTACGCAAGAAGTATATTTTCCGAGAGAAAAATTATCCCCTATTAAGTTGGTATCGCAGAACTATTCTAACATAATTTTGAAAACAAGTCAATCATATTTTATATTTAGTCATATAATTGCGATTTATTTCCGCAACTTAATAAAAACGCTTGCTTTTAAAAAAAGTTTGTGTTATACTTAAAAGCACTGTGATAAAAATGGAGAGATATCTATGCTTGATAATCTTTTGTTTAAAATGAGTTGGGTCGCTTTCGAGGCGGTAACTATTCCGTGCCTTGTCCTTTCCGCGATTTGCGCTATTTTCCTTATTATCGTCGTTATGCTCCAAAAGAGCAATTCGAGCGGAATAAGCGCGATAGGCGGTCAGCAGGAAACTTTCTACGGCAAGAACAAGGGCAAGACGCTCGAACATAAACTCCGCAAACTCACCGTTATTACGGTTTGTCTTATGGCGGCGTTTATGATCGCTTTCAGCATCGTGGTTTTCAACGCCGAGATCTGAAAGTTAAATTTCCGCGACGAAAAGCGACTATCGAGAGTATAGTCGCTTTTTTATGTCCATAATAAAAAATGTTTTTTTAAATAACGGTAATGAATTTCGGTGAATATATAATACAAAATTTCAAAAACGGGATTTGGAACGGTTTTTCGCTCAAAAGGATATGCGGCGAACTCGGAGTTAAGTCCTCTTTCGAGCGCGAGGCGGTGAAAAACGCGCTTAAAAATCTTGAAAAGTCGGGCGAGATCGCCTATATCGACGGCGTGTTCGTCGATATAGACAGCGGCGAACTTATAAAAGGCGAGATAAGAGGCAACGAGAGGGGCTACGCTTTTCTTATTCCGGAAAACGGGGCAGAAAAGGACCTTTTTATTCCGCATAAGAGCCTTTTCGGCGCGCTCGATAAAGACACCGTTTTGGTGAGGCGAGTCGAAGGGACTCGCGGCTCGTCGGACGAGGCGGAAGTCGTGAAGATATTAAAACGCGGCGTCGCCGAGTTTTACGGTACTTTCATAAAGAAACGCGCGTATAATTACGTTATTCCCGACGACGCAAAATACGCCGATAAGGTTGTTATTCCGCATAAATTCACGAAAAACGCAAAGACGGGGGATAAAGTTAAAGTCGGCGTAATAGGATATAACGAGGATTTTCCCGAAGGCGAGATCGAAGAGATAGCGGGCAAAAGCGGAGATTTCGACGCGGAAGAGCGGGCGATAATCGGCGAGTTCGGTTTTAAAGAGTATTTCCCCGACGAAGTAAAAGCGGAAGTATCGGAAATTCCGCAAGAGGTAAAGTCTTATCAACTCGAAGGCAGGGAAGATTTCAGGGACAGAACGATCATTACCATAGACGGCGACGATTCGCGGGATTTCGACGACGCCGTGGAAGTCGAAAGGCTTTCAAACGGGAATTTTCGGCTCGGCGTGCATATAGCCGACGTTTCGGAATACGTCAAGAAGGGAAGTCGTACGGACGACGAGGCGTTTTCGCGCGGTACGAGCGTATATTTCCCCGAAAAAGTAATTCCGATGCTGCCCGAGGAACTTTCAAACGGCATTTGCTCTTTGAACGAAGGCGTTGACAGACTTACGCTTTCGGTAATCGCGGAGATCGACGGAAAAGGCGACGTAAAGGACAGTCGGATAGTGAAAGGCGTAATACGCTCGCGCCGCAGAACGACTTATAAAAAGGTGCAGGCGGTATTGAGCGGCGACGCGGAAGTTCGCGAAGAATACGCGGATATAGCCGATATGCTGTCCGATATGCTCGCGCTCAAAAACGTATTGTCAAAAAAACGGGACGGGCGTGGGAGAGTAAACCTCGATTCTTCCGAAGCGGAAATCATGGTGAAAGACGGAAAAATTTCCGTAGAGCCGAGAAAGAGCGGCGACGCCTACGAAATAATAGAAGAATTTATGGTGCTTGCCAACGAGATAACCGCCGAATACGCTTTCTTTGCGGAGATCCCGTATATTTACAGAGTACACGAAAAGCCGTCGCGTGAAAAAGCGGAATTTTTAGTTAATTTTATAAATCTTTTCGGAATTTCCGTTAAGTGGAAAACCGAAGAGCCGAGACCTTCGGATTTCGCGGCGGTGCTCGAAAAGGCGAAAGACAGACCGTATTATCACGTTATAAACAAGGTGACGTTAAGGTCGATGCAGAAGGCGTTTTATTCGCCCGAAAACAAAGGGCATTTCGGTTTGTCGAGTACGTGCTATTGTCATTTCACGTCGCCTATAAGAAGATATCCCGATCTCGTCGTTCACAGAGTAATAAAAATGATGTTGGAAGGTCGTATAGGCGAATTAAACGACTTATACGCCGACTATATCAAAGAGGCGGCGGCGAGTTCGTCAAAGTCGGAAATGCGCGCCGACGCGGCGGAAAGAAGGATGGACGACCTTTATAAGACCGCGTATATGAAAGACCGTATAGGCGAAGAATTCGACGCCGTGATAAGCGGAGTTACGCCGAATTGCGTTTTTTCCGAACTTGAAAACACCGTCGAGGGCGTGACTTACGTCGAAGACCTTCCGCGGGGAAATTACGTTTTCGACGAAAAGACTTTTACGCTGTCGGCGGGCGGAAGAAAGAGTTATTCGCTCGGCGATAAAGTGAGAGTCGGCGTTATAAGCGCGGATCTTACCGAAAGAAGAACGAGATTTTTAATACTCGGTAAAATTACTTGAAAGAAAACGAAAAATATGATAGAATAACCTTGAAGTATGAAAACGATTGCCGAAAACAAAGAGGCGAGATACGAGTATTTCGTCGAAGAGGCCTACGAGGCGGGAATTGTCCTCGACGGCGGCGAAGTGAAGTCGATAAGGCGCGGAAACGTGAGCCTTAAAGATTCGTATTGCTCGGTTTACGGCGCGGAAGTTTTCATCAAAGGGATGCACGTCGCCGTTTACGACAAGGGCGGCGCGTTCAATACCAAAGACGCGCGGAGAGACAGAAAGATACTTCTTCACAAATCGGAAATAAAAAAATTAGTCGGCAAAGTCGCGGAAAAGGGCTATACGCTCGTGCCGCTCAAAATGTATTTCAAACAAGGTCTTATTAAAATGGAAATAGGGCTTTGCAAAGGCAAAAACACCTACGACAAAAAGCAGACTATAAAGGAAAGAGATCTCGGCAGGGAGGCGGCGCGCGCAATAAGGGATTACAGTTAGGGAAAATTTTCGCTCTCGGCTAAAAATACGGGCGTGTTCCGGATTCGATCGGACGGGAAAGGGAGGATATAAGCATACCGCAGGATCCGTCTGCGTAATAACGGTAAATTAAAATTAAACGCTAACAGAAATAACGTAGCTCTCGCTGCCTGATTGCGGCGAGTGTCGGATTAAATCATCCCGTTGGATTTAATTTCGGCATAATTTAAAACGGGGCACTGCTTTAAGGGGATCGCAGCCGACTTAAAGCGGAACGATCGGCGGCGCGCGGCGCAGCAAAGCCCGTCTTCGGGCATACCGCGCAAGGGGATAAACGAAGAATAAGTATGTAGAAGATCTTTCCGATTCCGTTCAAGACAGGAGTTCGACTCTCCTCACGTCCACCACGTCGCAACGCGACCTTTTGTCAGCCACCTGCAAATATGCAGGTGGCTATGACTTTACGGTCGGTTGCTCCTTTTCCCAC
>CADBSX010000077.1 GCA_902797515.1 uncultured Eubacteriales bacterium
AGGGAAAATACGAAAGATATTCCGTCTTGTATTCTTATCCCGTTTTCGCGGTAAAAAGACTCGCGGAAGATTACGGCGAAGAAAGGGCCGCAAAGATAATGAACGCCGATGAAGAAAGGACGGCTGTAAGATTCAATAAGGGCGTTGACGGCGAAAAATATCTTCTCGATAAGCGATGGAATTACGAAAAAACTCCTTTTTACAACTGCTTTTTCGTAAAGGGATTTAAACGGGACGAGGATTACGACAAGGGAATATATACGTTTCAGTCGGTAGGCAGCGTCGCCGTTTGCGATCTTGTCGGGCAAGGGAATTTATTATTAGACGCGTGCGCCGCCCCCGGCGGGAAAAGCGTGTTTTTATCCGATAATTTTTCTTATGTCGTTTCGCGCGATATTCACGCTCACAGAGTGAAACTTATAGAAGAATACGCCGAAAGGATGGAGAAAAACAATATTTCGGCGGAGATAAAGGACAGTTCCGTTTCTTACGCCGAAGATAAGGAAAAATTCGACGTAGTCCTTTGCGACGCGCCTTGCAGCGGATACGGCGTTATTAAGGATAATCCGGATATAAAACTTTTCAGAACGGACGAAAACGTAAGAGAACTTAACGGTTTGCAACTCAAAATTCTTCGCGCGTCGGCGGACGCCGTAAAGGTCGGCGGATTTCTGTGTTATTCGACCTGTTCCGTTTTCAACGCGGAAAACGACGGTATTATCGGTAAATTTTTAGAAGCGGACGGTCGTTTTGAAGCGGTTCGGTGCGAAAGTCCGTTAAAAAACGAAAAGGGAAAATTCGGAATACGTTTTTTCCCCGACGTGTCTTTCGGCGCAGGATTTTATTTTTGTAAAATGAAGAGGAAATCCGTATGAAAATACTCGGCGATCTGTCCGAAAACGAATTAAAAGAATTGATTTCGGAAACAGGCGAAAAACCGTTCAGGGCGGGACAGATACTGCGCGGACTGCGTTCGGGAAAGAGAATATCGGAAATCACGGAATTGAGCGTCGGTTTAAGAAAGTCTTTACTCGAAAAATTCGTCGATCTGCCCGTAGAGATAATCGAAACGAGAAAATCTGCGATCGACGGGACGGAAAAATTTCTTTTCAGACTTTCCGACGGCAACGTTATAGAAGGCGTGCTTATGAAATATAAGTACGGAAACACTCAATGCGTATCGACGCAGGTAGGATGCAGGATGGGATGCGCTTTCTGCGCGAGCGGAATAGGCGGGCTCGTCAGAAATCTCTCCGCAGGGGAAATACTCGGACAAATCGAACAGGTCAACGTATATCTCGGCGGAACGTTGACCGACAGAAAAGTCACCAACGTAGTGCTTATGGGCAGCGGCGAGCCGCTCGATAATTATGAAAATACGGTAAAATTCCTTAAAAACGTATCGGATAGTAGCGGGCTTAATATAAGTCCGAGAAATATAAGTTTATCGACTTGCGGGCTCGTTCCCGAAATAAGAAAACTCGCGGAAGAAAATATCGACGTAAATCTCACGGTTTCTCTTCACAATCCCTTCGACGAGCAGAGAAAAAAACTTATGCCGATAGCGTATAAGTATAAAGTTAAAGAAATTCTCGACGCTTGTTCTTATTATTTCAAAAAGACGGGAAGAAGGTATATTTTCGAGTATTCTCTCGTAAAGGGGCAAAACGACACGAAAGAGTGCGCGGACGAACTTATCAGACTTTTGAAGGGCAGGCATTGCCACGTAAATATAATAAGATTGAATGAAGTAAAGGAAAAAGGGCTTTTGCCTACGTCCGATAAAACGGCGTATTCTTTTGCTGAAACGTTAAGTAAAAGCGGACTTTCCGCCACGGTAAGAAGGTCTATGGGCGCGGATATCGAAGGGGCTTGCGGACAACTTCGCAGAAAATATCTCGAAAAAGAAGGAGTTTGAGAAATTTTAGGTCAGGTTTTAAAGATAATATCGGGGAAATATACCGTTTTTGACGGTACGGAAACCAAAGTATGCGTCGCCAAAGGCGCGCTTAAAGTCAAATCGGACGGAATAATAACCGGCGATTTCGTTAACGTCGGCGACGACGGCGTTATAATTTCAGTCGGGACGAGAAAAAACCGATTAAAACGACCGACGGTCGCAAACGTCGATAAAGTCGTTATCGTTATGGCTGAAATACCGGTTCCGGATTTCTTGCTTTTCGATAAGATGATCGCCTTATGTAAAATAAAAAATATAGACGTCGCGATTGCGGTGAACAAATCGGATTTAGGCGCGGGCGTTTACGAAAAAATAAAGAGATCATACGGCGATATTGCGGAAAATATTTTCGTTTTTTCCGCTAAAACGGGCGAGGGGATAGAGCCGTTAAAAGAGTTTTTAAAGGGCGGAACTGTCGTTCTCGCGGGACAGTCGGCGGTCGGAAAAACTTCTATAATCAATCGGATATTCGGGGAAAACAGGACTGTCGGCGACGTAAGCAGAAAAACGCTCAAAGGGAAACAGACGACGACTTTTTCTGAAATAATTATAAAAGACGGAATAAAAATAGTGGATACTCCGGGATTTACGTCGCTTGACGCCGATATTTCGTCGGATGAAGTCGCGCTCGGTTATCCCGAATTCATTTCTTTTTCGGTCAAATGCAGGTTTTCCGACTGTTCGCATATAACCGAGCCCGATTGCGCGGTGAAAAAAGCGGCGGAAAACGGAATTATTGACAGGGAAAGATATTCGAGATACGTTAAAATTTACAACGAAGTGAAGGAAAGAGAAAAGGAATATGGAAAGAGAAATTAAGATCGCGCCCTCTATTTTGTCTGCGGACTTTTCAAAGATGGGCGAAGAACTCGAAAGGGCTGAAAAAGCGGGCGCGGACGTTGTTCATATAGACGTTATGGACGGCGTGTTCGTCCCGAACATCACTTTCGGTATGAAAATGGTGAAAGATTTGAGAAAACTGTCAGATCTGCCGTTCGATTGTCATCTAATGATAGTCGAGCCTTGGAAATACGTCGATAAATTCGCCGCCGTCGGCGCGGATTATATTACGGTACACTACGAGGCTTGCGGGGAAAAGACGGGCGAAGTTTTAAAACTTATCAGAAATAACGGCGTAAAATGCGGGCTCGCGATAAATCCGGATACCGATTTCGAGAAAGTAAAAAAATATATCGGTTGTTGCGATCTTTTTTTGGTAATGAGCGTTTTCCCCGGATTCGGCGGGCAGAAATTCATATCAGACGTTCTTGAAAAATGCCGTAAGGCGAGAGAAGAGATAGATAAAAGAGGCTATTCCTGCGTTCTTGAAATAGACGGCGGAATAAACGGTGAAACGGTGAAACTTGCCGCGGACGCCGGTTGCGATTTTATAGTCGCAGGAAGCGCAATATTCGGCGCGGAAGATATTGCGAAAGCCATAAAAACTTTAAAAAATATTTAATTTACCGAATATTTTAAATTATTTTACGATTTCAATCAAATCGTTTAAGTCTGTGATTTCGTAGGTGTAAGGAACGGTCTTTCCCTCTTTCGGCGTCTTTTTTACGAAACAGGTGTCTATTCCGTTTTCGTATCCCATCGAAATATCGGAAAGCGGCGAGTCGCCGACAATTAACGCTTTTTCTTTTTTAAATCCGTGGATTTGTTCGGCGACTTTACGGAAAAACTCTCCCGAAGGTTTAGCCGCGCCTAACTCGTCGGAAATAAAGAGGTTTTCAAAATATTCGGCTATTCCCGACAGTTTCAACCTTCCGCGTTGGACTTCGCTTATTCCGTTCGTGATGATAAAGAGCCTTGCTCCGAGTTTTTTGAGGGAAACGACGACGTCTTTCGTTTCGGGGAAAAGAACGGAAGTTTCGGACAGTTTTTTCGAGTAGGTTTTAGCGAAAGAGGGGATATCGAAAGAAACGCCGACAACGAGAGAGTATTCTTTAAATCTTGACGGAATTATTTCTTCTTTTCCGATTTTTCCTTCGGAATATAAATCCCAATATTTCTGGTTTATATCGCGGTATATTTCGTAATTTTCGAATTCCGACGGCAGACCGAATTCTTCAGAAGTTCCGAGAAAACACAGTTCGGCGGTTTTCTGGAAGTCGAAAAGAGTATCGTCGGCGTCAAATAATATTATCTGATATTTCATAAAAATATTTTAGCATTTTTTCCGAAATTTATCAAACGATTTCATTATCCTTGACAATATCGGAAAAAGAATATATACTTTTAAAAGGTCAAAAATGAGGTTTTTATGGACGAGAATAAATTTTATATAGGTATAGATCTCGGCGGCACGGACATAAAGGGCGGCGTAGTTGACGGAAAGGGGAATATCGTATATTCTCACAGCGATCCTACGGAAACCGCGAAAGGCGCGGAAACCGTTATGGACAATATCGCGAAACTTACCGGTTACCTTTTGAAAAAGTCGGGCATTTCCATAGAAAACACGGTCGGCATAGGTATGGGAGTTCCCGGAATGATCGACAGCAAAAAAGGCGAAGTTATCTTTTCCAACAATTTCGGTTGGAAACACGTCGCCATTTCGGAAGGAATAGCGAAGAGAACGGGCTTTTCGGTTAAGATCGCGAACGACGCGAACGTCGCCGCGCTCGGCGAGGCTTATTTCGGCGCGGGGAGCGAATACGACGACTGCGTAATGATAACGCTCGGAACGGGCGTCGGCAGCGGAATAATTGCGGGCAAAAAACTCTTCGAGGGAAACAAGTCCGCAGGAGCGGAAATAGGACATATGGTAATATGTTACGGCGGAGAACAGTGCACTTGCGGAAGAAAGGGCTGTTTCGAGGCTTATTCGTCCGCTACCGCCTTGAAAAGAGACACGAAAAGGGCGATGGAAGCGCACAAAGACAGCAAGATGTGGGAAATCGGCTCGACGGATAACGTCAGCGGCAGGACGGCGTTCGATTATAAAGATAAAGACGTTTACGCGAAGGAAGTCGTCGATAATTATATAGAAAAACTCGCTTGCGGACTTGCTAATATCGCGAACGTTTTCCGCCCGCACGTTATAATGCTCGGCGGTGGCGTGAGCAATCAGGGCGATAATCTCGTAATTCCCGTTCAGAAGGCGTTAGACAGGGAAATATTCGCGGGCGAAGAAGGTCCCGCCTGCCCCGTCAGAATAGCAAAACTCGGCAATAAAGCGGGAATTTTGGGCGCGGCGGCTCTTTTGATGGACAGAATTTAATTTAACAGGAGAAAACTTCGGTATGTTTTTTAAAATTTCCTTGGCGGGAGATTTGGGAAGCGGAAAGAGTACGGTAGGAAAAATACTCGGAGAGCGTTTCGGAGCGGAGATCGTCTCGATAGGCAGATTGCAGAGAAAAATGGCGTCGGATCTCGGCATGGATACCTGCGATTTCAACAGGTATCAGGAAAGCCATCCCGAATTCGATAAAATTCTCGACGGAAAACTCGCGGAATACGAGAAAAAAGAAGGGAATTACATTTTCGATTCGCGGCTCGCATGGCATTTCGTTCCGAGTTCGTTCGCGGTCTATCTCAAATGCGACAGAGAAGAGGCGGCGAGGCGGATAATCGGCGCGAAAAGAGACGACGAGAGTTACGAGGACGAGAAACAGGCTCTCGAAAGGCTTTTTTTGAGAAGAGCGAGCGAAAAGGAAAGATATCTTGACTTTTACGGCGTCGATATTACGGATATGAACAACTACGACCTTGTGATCGACACGACGGACAGAAGTCCCGAAACGGTCGCGGAAGAAATAGTTAAAGGCTGGAAAAACCATTATAAAATCTGAAAGGAAGGTAACGACATGCATTGGGCAGAAAGAATAGCGGATGAACTTATCGCGGAAAATCCGGACAAAGAAGAATTCGTATGCGCGGCGGGAACAAGCCCGTCGGGCTCGGTACACATAGGAAATTTCAGGGATATAGCAACTCCCTATTTCGTTGTAAAAGCGTTGAGAAATAAAGGGAAAAAGGCTAAATTGATGCTTTCTTGGGACGATTTCGACAGGCTTCGCAAAGTGCCGAAAAACGTCGCGGCGATCGCTCCCGATTTCGATAAATATATCGGCATGCCGTACTGCATGATCCCTGATCCTTACGGGAAATATTCCTCTTTCGCGGAATACAACGAAAAGGAATACGAGAAGTCGCTCGAAGAACTCGGCATCGATATCGAATACCGCTATCAGGGCAAGGAATACGTTTCGGGAAGATACATTGACGGCATTATCCGCTCGATGCATAAGCGTAAAGAAATTTACGATATTTTAATGAAATACAAAACGCAGGACAGCGACGAAGGGGAAAGGGAAACTTACTATCCCGTAAGCGTTTATTGTTCCCGCTGTAAGAAAGATTTCACCGAAATTCTTTCTTACGACGAAGAAAAGGAAGAAATAACTTACAGGTGCAAGGCGTGCGGAAACGAAGAAACCGTGAGTTTAAGGGATTATCATCTCGTTAAGCTTATGTGGAAGATAGACTGGCCTATGCGCTGGGGCGTAGAAAACGTCGATTTCGAACCGGGGGGAATAGATCACGCCGCCGCTTCCGGTTCTTACGTCGTCGCAAAAGACGTCGCGAAAGAGATATTCGGCGTTAAAGCGCCTAAATTTCAACCTTACGGATGGCTTTCCATCGCAGGGCTGGGCGATATGCACTCTTCGACGGGGAATAACATAACTCCCGCGACCGTACTCGAAGTTTACGAGCCGGAAATGGTAAGATGGCTGTTCGCGAAATACGCGCCGACCGACGGTTTCGCTTTCAATTTCGACGATACGATAATCCGTCATTACAGCGAATTCGATAAAGGACTCGAAGCGGTAAAAAACGGCGAGGCCGACGAATACAACGTTTCGGTGTATAAACTCTGTATGTTGAACGGGCTCGAAGCAAAGGGCAAAGTTCCGTTCGGCGTTTTAGCGTCGGTCGCGACGATAGTGGATTTTAATCCGCAGTCGGTGAGGGAAATACTCGCTAAAATCAACGTCGATTTCGACGAAAGGGACGAAGAAAGGCTCGAAAGAGTAAAAAATTGGATAACCAAACATCAGCCGTCGAAGATGTACCGTCTTTTGACCGAGAGAAACGACGGATATTATGCGGAACTCGGCGAAGAAGAGAGGGAAGTGATCGGTAAATTGCGCGATTTTATCGCAAATAACGCTTCGTTCGACGAAAAGACGATACAGAGTTATCTCTACGATATAATAAACAAGCCGGAACTTTCAAAAAAGGAAAACACGGCGCGCCAGCAGAAGTTTTTCGCGGTGTTCTACAACGTCCTGTTCGGTACGGATAAAGGTCCGAGGCTGTATCTGTTCCTCTCGGCGATAGACAAGAGCAAATATATGCATCTTCTTGATTTCTGAAAAGCAAAGGTCGGGTTTATCCCGACTTTTTCTTTAATTTTATATTCTATATATAACTATAAAAAAGTTGAAAAAAAATTAATAATATGTTAAAATATATCTATCGTGCGAAAATAGGCGCGATACTTTTCAGTTAAACGCAGCGGAGGAAACTAATGCCGAACAACGATTACAATACGCAGGACATTAAAATTTTAGAGGGGCTCGAAGCCGTCAGAGTAAGACCGGGAATGTATATAGGTTCTACTGGGACGAGAGGTCTGCATCATATTTTATGGGAAATAGTCGATAACGCGATAGACGAGGCAGCCAACGGTTTCGCGCAGAAAATAGAGGTCGTTCTTTACAAGGACGGCAGCGTTTCCGTTGAGGACGACGGAAGAGGTATTCCGACGGATATTCACAAGCAAGCGGGCGTTTCGGGCGTTCAGGTCGTATTTACGAAACTGCACGCGGGCGGAAAGTTCAACAACGATAATTACAGTTATTCCGGCGGACTTCACGGCGTCGGCGCGTCCGTTACCAACGCGCTTTCCGAGTGGCTTAAAGTAGAAGTATATAAAAAGACCGTCTATAAAATGGAATTCCGCAGTTATTACGACGCGCAAAAGAAGAAAATGATTTCGGGCGAGCCCGTCGCGCCGCTTATAGACACCAAACAAAAAACGGATAAACACGGTACTTTCGTCAGATTCAAACCGGACGCGAAAGTGTTCGAAACGGTCGAATTCAGCCTTGAAACGATAGCGAAGAGGCTTAAAGAACTCGCGTTTTTAAATAAAGGTCTTACGATAAAACTCACCGACCTTCGCGACGACGATAAATTTTACAGTAAAACTTTCAAATACGACGGCGGTCTCGTGGATTACGTTCTTTATCTCAACGAGGGCAAGCAGAAGATGTTCGATCCGCCGATATACGCGAAAACCGAAAAAGACGGAATATTGATCGAGTTCGCGATACAGCATACCGACAGTTATACCGAGAGCATCTTTTCTTTCGTAAACAATATCCCGACGCCCGAAGGCGGAACTCACGAAGTCGGTTTTAAATCCGCCGTGACGAAAGTAATGAACGCCTACGCGTCGGGCAGCAGTCTGGTCAAGGACAAGACGCTCAAATTCGAGGGCGAAGATTTCAGGGAAGGCATGACGGCGATAATTTCCGTCAAAATGAAAAACGTCGAATTCGAGGGGCAGACGAAAACCAAACTCGGAAATCCGGAAGCGAAAGCGGCGGTCGAGAGCGCGACAATCGAAGAACTCGAAAATATGCTCAAAGTAAAGAAAAACAAATCGGTTTTCGACGCGATGATATCTAAAGCGCTCGGCGCGGCGAAAGCGAGAAACGCCGCGAAACACGCCAAGGATATTTCGAGGGCTAAAAACGGCGCGGACAACGCGAGACTTATAGGAAAACTCGCGTCGTGTTCGAGCAGAAAAGCGGAACTCAACGAAATATTCATAGTCGAAGGCGATTCTGCGGGCGGAAGCGCGAAACAGGGCAGAGACAGGCAACATCAGGCTATTCTTCCGCTTCGGGGAAAGCCGCTCAACGCCGAGAAGAAGAGAATAGAAGAAGTTCTCAACAACGAAGAGATAAGAATAATCATCGGCGCGCTCGGGACGGGAATAGGCAACGATTTCAACATTGCGAACTTAAATTACGATAAAGTAATAATTCTCGCGGACGCCGATCAGGACGGCGCGCACATAAGGTCGATCCTTCTCACCTTCTTTTTCAGGTATATGAAAGAACTCGTTCAGGAAGGGCACGTCTATATCGGTATGCCGCCTCTTTATAAAGTCTATAAAAAAGACGTCACCGAATACGCTTACGACGACAACGAATTGCAAAAGGCGATAGACAAAGTCGGAAAGGGCTATAAACTTCAAAGGTATAAAGGGCTCGGCGAAATGAATCCCGAACAACTCTGGGACACGACTCTCGATCCGAAAAAGAGAGTTATGACGCAGGTCACGATAGAGGACGCCGCCGAGGCGGACAAACTTATAACTACGCTTATGGGCGACGATATAGAGGGCAGAAAGAACTATATATCCGAACACGCGAACTTCAATAAAGAGGACTCGTTTATGAGCAAAGTGGGGCTGTAATATGGAAGAATTGAGAAAAGACGCGATAATAACGAGCACTTTAGAAGAAGTTTTACATAACTCGATGATCCCTTACGCCGAATACGTTATTATGGACAGGGCTCTTCCGAGAGTGGAAGACGGACTTAAACCCGTTCAGAGAAGAATACTGTATTCTATGTTCGATCAGGGGATAACGCCCGATAAAGACTATAAAAAGAGCGCGAAAGTAGTCGGCGACGTGTTAGGTAAGTACCATCCGCACGGCGACACTTCCGTTTACGACGCGGTCGTAAGACTCGCTCAGCCTTTCAATATGCGTATGCCGCTCGTTGACGGACACGGCAACTTCGGCTCGGTTGACGGCGACGGCGCGGCGGCGATGCGTTATACCGAAGTCAAACTTCAAGCTTTGTCGCTCGAACTTCTGACCGACCTCGATAAAGACACGGTGAACTGGTCTTTGAACTTCGACGACACTCTTAAAGAGCCCGATACTCTCCCCGGAAGATTTCCTAACCTTCTCGTAAACGGCGCGACGGGAATAGCGGTAGGACTTGCGACGAATATCCCGACGCACAATCTCGCGGAAGTTATAGACGGCGTAGTCGCATATATCGACAATCCGAAAATCAAACTCGACGAAATGATGCGGATCGTCAAAGGTCCGGACTTTCCGACGGGCGGATACATAATCGCCGGCGACGAACTGAAAAACGCCTACGAAACGGGCAAGGGCAAAATTCAGATACGCGCTAAGATAAATATCGAAGACGCGGACAACGGGAAAAAGAATATCGTTATAAGCGAGATCCCCTATCAGGTCAATAAGGCGCAACTGTTGCAGAAGATCGCCGACCTCAAAGAAGATCCGAAGGGAAAAGACGTCCTGTCCGGCGTCGCCGACATCGCGGACGAGTCCGACAGATCCGGAATGCGCGCGGTGATAAAATTAAGAAAGGACGTAAATCCGCAGCCTATCATTGAATTTTTGCTCAAAAACACGCAACTTCAATGTTCCTACGGAATAAATATGGTCGCGATAGCGGGCGGTAAGCCTAAACTTATGGGGCTTATCGAGATAATAAAATATTACGTCGATTATCAGATATCGGTAGTTCTGCGCAGAACGAAATTCGATATTGCGAAAGCGAGGGAAAGAGCGCATATTTTAGAGGGACTTATAGTCGCCGTAACGAATATCGACGAAGTGATAAGAATAATAAAGACTTCGCCAGATACTCCCGCGGCGAAACAAAACCTCAAAAAGTCCTTCGATCTTTCCGACAGGCAAGCGCAGGCGATCCTCGATTTAAGGCTCGCGAGGATAACGAAACTTGAAGTCGATAATCTTAAAAACGAACTCGCCGATCTTAAAAAACTTATTATCGAGTTGCAGGCGATAATAGATAACAAGAAATTACAGAAAGACATTGTAAAAAAAGAGATCGTCGCCATAAAGAAAAAATACAAAGACGACAGAAGAACGACGATAGTTTCTTCCGCGGAAGATATTTCGCTCGAAAAATTCTCGTCGGAAAATATAATCGAGCAGTTCGTCGTCGGCGTCAATTGCAATAACCTTATAAGAAAGGTAAAGACGACGACTTACAGGAAATACTGTAAGAACGATACGCCGTCGAAGGGCGAACTGTTTAAATTCAAAGTCGAAACCGAAAGCGACAATATACTTTACGCGTTTACGAATAAAGGTAATTGTTACAGGATAGACCTTGAATATATCCCCGAAGGCAGCGGTGCTATGAGCGGAGGAGTAAAATTCGAGCAAGTCGTCAAAAATTCCGAGAAAGGGGAACTTCCCGTGGCGTTCTTCGCGCTTAAAGAGGACGAAACGCCGAGCAGTAAACTTATCTTCTTCACAAAAGACGGCAGCGTAAAACTTTCGCCGTGGGACGAATATATAGTCAAAAAGAGTTCGTATCAGGCGATCAAACTCAAAGAGGGCGACGCCGTAATATCCGTTCAGGACTTTTACGAAAACAAGGACGTTATTTTCACGACGAAAATGGGCATGTGCCTTTACTGCGAGGACGTTTTCCCCGAACAAGGAAGAGCCGCGGGCGGCGTAAAGGGGATCGATCTCGCCGAAGGCGACGAATTGATTTCCGCGACGCAGACCGATAAAGACAAATCTTATCTTCTCGTCGTAGGCACGACTTTCGGCACGTTCAAAAACGTTATTCTCGATACCGTAGGGAAACTCGGCAGGGCGAGAAAGGGCGTAAGGATCGCCGATCTCGGCGCGGACGGCGGAGAAAGCGCGCTTATCGCGGAGCCGATAGAGGACGGAACGGCGGTAAATCTTTTGATAGAAAAAGACGACGAAACAAAAGAACTTCTTTACGTGAGCAGCAACGAATTGCCTTTCGACAGCAGATCGTCGAAAGGTAAAACCATCCCGACGCTGGGAAAATTCCGCGGAAAGGCGGTGTACTCCTTTCGTCCCGGGACTGTCTGATAAAATAAAATACTCGTATTTGCCGACGAACGGTATAAAAAACAGTCTTTCCGACGAAACAGAAGAGAGGGAATATATCGTAACCGAAAACCTCGACGGAAAGCCGTTCGAGGCGGAAACAACGGAAACACCGCAGATTGCCGAAACGGCGGAAGAATACGGGGAAAGAGATAAAGAGGAAGAAAGAGCGGAAGAGGTCGAGGAAAAAAAGATTATGGAAAAGACGAGGGCGGACGTTCTGTCCGAAAAATCGAAGAACTGCTATAACGCGATAATAAGGATAATCGGCGAAATGTACGACAAGATAGAGGCGAGCGGAAAGTCGGTCTCTTATTCGAGAGAACAACTTTTCGCGGGATTCGACGCATATATTCAAGCCGTACTCGTAAAGATAGCGTCAGGAGCCGATAAATTCGGCGCGGACGAAATGATTTTTATAGAAAATATCGCTGACTACGGAAAACTTATCGAGGGAACCGATCTCACTTTGTTTACCGACTGCTCGAAAGAAATGCGCGAAAAACTTATAGAGGCGTCGGAGGACAGGATGTCCGCAGTTCCCGCATGCATAAAGATCGCCGCGGCTCTCGACAGCGGAAAAGATTTCGGACTAACGAAAGCGATATTTGAAAATTCGGTCAGAATATGTTTCAATCTTAAACTTATAGACGAAAAATCGGACGTAAAGAACAATTCCGATATTGCCCGCGCGTTAAAGGCGATAACCGTTTACGCGGCGGCGAAAGGAATAAAAATAAAATAAGGTCAGAATATGAAAGTAATCATCGTCGGGCTCGGAAAAATAGGAACGACTATTCTCGCGAGCCTTGTAAAAGAAAAACACGACGTTCTCGCGATAGACAACGATCCCGAAGTAATTTACAGCATAACGAACAATTACGACGTTATGGCGATATGCGGAAACGGAACGTCATACGAGCAACTTCTGGACGGAGGCGCGGATAAATGCGACCTCTTTATAGCGGTCACAAATTCCGACGAACTCAATATGCTCGCGTGTTTCGCCGCTAAACGTATGGGGGCGAAAAATACCGTCGCGAGGATAAGAGGTTCGGAATATAACGATGAAAGTCTTGCGTTTATGAAAAACAATCTCGACATTTCGCTCGTAATAAATCCTGAAAAACTCACGGCGGAAACGCTATATAATCTCTTGAAGATACCTTCGGCGATAAACGTCGAGCGGTTTACGAGCAGATCGTTTGAAATGCTCGAACTCATGGTAAAAGAAAAATCGGTCATCGACGGGAAAAGCCTTATAGATTTAAGAAAAAAGATTTCCGAAAAATTCCTTGTCTGCATAGTCGAACGCGGCGAAGAGGTTTTTATTCCATACGGGCAATCCGTGCTTTCCGCGGGCGATAAGATATACGTTATCGTAACGCAGTCGGGCGCGCATAATCTTTTGAAAAGTCTCGGACTACTTCAAAAAGAGTGTAAAGACGTGATAATAGTCGGCGCAAGTAAGACGGCGCATTATCTTTCCGATATGCTCGTAAAGGGAAGAAGTTCGGTAAAGGTAATAGATAAAGCGGCGGACAAATGCGACGCGTTTATCGACGGAACGGACAATAAAGTGACGGTCGTTCACGGCGACGCAATGTCGCAGGAACTTCTTATCGAAGAGGGGATAGAACAAACCGACGCTTTGGTCGCGCTGACGGGACAGGACGAAGAAAATATACTTATGTCAATATATTCCGTATCGAAGAAAGTCCCGAAAGTAATAGCGAAAGTAAACAGAAACGAACTCACGGATATAGCGGAAAATCTCGGTCTCGATTGCATAATATCGCCGAAAAACATCGTTTCGGATATTATAGTGAGGTACGCGAGGGCTTTAAGCGACACGATAGGCAGTAAAGTCAAAACTCTTTACAGCCTTGCGGACGGCGCGGTCGAGGCCCTTGAATTCGACGTGACCGCCGATTTTGACTATACGGGCGTGATGCTTAAATATCTCGAACTCAAAAAAGACGTTCTTATCGCGGGAATTATCCGCGCTGGGAAAGCGATTCTTCCGGGCGGCGACGACTGTATTCAGGCCGGCGACGGAGTAATAGTGATTGCGAAGGGCGAAAAGATCTACAGTCTTTCCGATATTATAAAATAGTATGAATTTCAGAGTTATTTTTTCGACGATCGGACGGGTTATCTTAATAGAGGCGGTGCTTTTGTTGCTTCCTCTTATCGCCGCGGTATGTTATAGAGAAAGTTGTGCTTTTTCGTTTCTTATAACGATAGGGATAGCGCTCGCTTTCGGGGGATTGCTCACTTTGGTTTTCAAACCGAAGAATTATCTCATATTTTCAAAAGAGGGTTTCGTTACCGTCACGCTAACGTGGGTGTTCGTCTCTCTGATAGGTTGCCTTCCTTTTATTCTGAGCGGCGAGATCCCGCATTTTATAGACGCGTTTTTCGAGACGGTAAGCGGCTTTACGACCACGGGCGCGACTATTCTTACCGGCGACAAAATAGAGGCGCTCAGCCACGGTGTTTTGCTTTGGCGCAGTTTTACTCACTGGATAGGCGGCATGGGCGTTCTCGTATTCGTCATGGCGGTAACTTCCAAAAATCCCGACAGATCGATACACATTTTACGGGCTGAAATGCCGGGGCCGAGCGTGGATAAGATAGTTCCGCGCGCAAAGGACACCGCAAAGATCCTTTATCTTATCTATATAGGGATAACCGTTATTTTAATGGTTTTCCTCTTGTTCGGAGGCATGAATTTTTTCGAGAGTCTCGTCTATTCTTTCGGAACGGCGGGAACGGGAGGTTTTGCCACGAAAGGGGACAGTATCGCGGGATATAACGCATATATTCAATGGACGCTCGCCGTCGGTATGTTCGTTTTCGGGATAAACTTCAATTTATATTATCTTATCCTCGTCGGAAAGATACGTTCGGTTTTCAAAAGTACGGAACTTAAAGTGTATTTTCTGATAGTTTTCCTCGCGGTCGCGGGAATTACGATAAATACTTTTTCGTCGGTATCCCTTTTGTCGGATACCATACGCGCAGCCGCGTTTCAGGTGACGTCCATAATGTCAACCACGGGATTTACTACTGTAAATATCCTCGATATGCCGATGCTTTCGAAAGCGATCCTTTTTATGCTTATGTTTATAGGCGGTTGCGCGGGATCTACCGCGGGCGGATTTAAACTTTCGAGAGTGATAATCCTCGCCAAATCGGTGAAGAGCGAACTCAAACGCTCTCTTCATCCGAGAACGGCGAATAAAGTCAAATTCGACGGAAAGAGCGTCGAGGACGCGACGGTTAAAAGCGTGATGAATTATCTTTTCATCTATATTCTTTCGCTCGCGATAATCTTCGTCCTGTTATCCTTCGAACAGACGAGTTTCGAGACTAACGTCTCCGCCGTCGTTTCGACTTTCAACAACGTCGGTCCGGCTTTCGGCAGCGCGGCGTCCGATTACGTGTGTTACGGTTATTTTTCAAAATTTATTCTTTCAATGTCGATGCTTTTCGGCAGACTTGAAATTTATCCCGTGATACTTACTCTCGCTCCTTCGACGTGGCTTAAAAAATAAAGACGGGGAATTGATTTTCTTAAATAAAATGGTCAATAATCTAAAAGACGCTTTAAAAGAGATAAAATATTTTCTTCTCGATATGGACGGAACTCTCTATCTCGGCGACCGCCTTATCGGGGAAATGGATAAAACGCTCGCTTTTTTAAGGGAAAACGGCAAGAAACTTATCTACCTTACAAACAATTCGTCAAAGACGAACGAAGAATACGTCGGAAAACTCAAAAGAATAGGTCTTTACGGCGACGGCGACGAGGTGTTTTCGTCGGGTATAGCCTGCGCGGAATTTCTCGCCGACGGATATAAAGGCGAAAAGTTGAATATTCTCGGCACCGACGCGTTAAAAGAGCAGTTTAAAAAGAGGGGATTGAACGTAGTCGAAAGCGGCGCGGATATCTGCGTGCTTGCTTACGACACCGAATTGACGTATGAAAAACTGTGTTTTTTTACAGACGATCTGCAAAGCGGCGCGAAATATATTGCAACGCATCCCGACGTGACCTGTCCCGCCCCTCGGTTTTTCGTTCCCGACGCGGGAGCGTTTATCGAACTTATAAAAGCGGCGACGGGAAGAGTTCCCGAAAAAATAATAGGTAAACCGAGTTCCGATATGGGCGAAGTGCTTATGAAAAAATTCGGCGCGAAAAGTAACGAGTTTATGATGGTCGGCGACAGACTGCATACGGATATTTTGTTCGGAAACAACTGCGGTTTTTATACCGCTCTCGTTTTAAGCGGCGAAAGCAGGGAAAGCGATATATCCGACAATACGGGACGTCCCGACTTTATTCTCGGAAGTTTCAACGATATAGTTAACTATTTTTAATGGATTGAGAGGTGAAAAATGTACGACGTGACCGTAATAGGGGGAGGAGTTGTCGGCGGACTTATTCTCCGTAAACTTTCGTCTTACGATTTGAAGATCTGTCTTCTCGAAAAGTCGAGCGACGTCTGTATGGGGCAAAGCAAAGCCAACAGCGGAATAGT
The DNA here is from genome assembly GCA_902797515.1 of uncultured Eubacteriales bacterium. Lineage (GTDB taxonomy): Bacteria > Bacillota > Clostridia > Christensenellales > Borkfalkiaceae > UBA10281. Next base: position 16,488 of record CADBSX010000077.1, read on the forward strand.
ACACGCGGGATTCGACGCGAAAGAGGGAACGTTGAAAGCAAAATTCAACGTTCTCGGAAATAAAATGATGCAAAAGACCGCCGAAGAACTCGGCGTGAAGTATATCAACAACGGCTCTTTGGTCGTCGCCTTTTCGGAATACGATTTAAAGACGCTTGAAGAATTGAAGATCCGCGGAGAAAAAAACGGCGTCGGCGGGCTTGAAATAATAGACGGCGAGACGCTCAAAAGCATCGAACCGAATATTTCCGATAATGCCGTCGGCGCGCTTTACGCCAAAAGCGGCGGAATAGTCTGTCCTTACGAACTGACTATCGCGGCGATAGGCAACGCTATGGACAACGGGGCAGACTTAAAACTCGATTTCAACGTCGTAAAAATCGAAAAAAACGGTGGAATTTTCTGTATTTTTTCGGATAATTCCGAAAGAGTGGAAACAAAAATAATAATAAATTGCGCGGGAATAGGGAGCGAGAAGATAGCAAACCTCGTCGGCGATTATTCTTTTAAAATAGGGGGAAGAAAGGGCGAATATATCCTGCTTGACAGAGAGAGCGGAAACTTCGTAAATCACACTCTGTTTTTTACGCCTACCGAAAAGGGCAAAGGAATTCTCGTTTCGGGAACGGTCGATGGAAATTTACTTCTCGGTCCGACTGCGGAAGAAATCGAAAACGACGACGTTTCTACGACTTCGGAAGGCCTTTCCGTAATAATGAAAAAAGCCTCGGAAATGTGTAAAAACGTTCCGTTTTATAATACGATAACGTCTTTTGCGGGCGTCAGGGCTTATTGCGATAAGCACGATTTCATTATTGAAAAGAGCAAAGCGGCGGACAATTTTATCAACTGCGTAGGAATAGAGTCCCCCGGACTCACGTCCGCGCCCGCGATCGCGGAATACGTCGCGGAAGAACTCGTTTCGGATATGATAAAACTCACGAAAAAAGCCTGTTTCAATCCCGTAAGGCGGGCTGACTGCTTTTTCCGCAATCTTTCGGACGAGGAAAAGAACGCCGTCATTGAAAAAGACCGTTCTTTCGGGCATATCGTTTGCAGATGCGAAAAAGTGACGGAGGGCGAAATAATCGCCGCTGTGAGAAATAATCCGCCGGCTTTGACGGTCGATGCGGTAAAGAGAAGAACGAGAGCGGGCATGGGCAGATGTCAGGGCGGTTTTTGTCAGCCGTCCGTTGCGGAAATAATATCGAGGGAAACGGGGATCCCGTTTGATAAAATAACGAAATGCGGCAAGGGCTCGGAACTTTTAGTAGGTAAAACGAAATGAAAAACGGAAAAATTGCGATAATAGGCGGAGGCCCCGCGGGGCTTGCGGCGGCGATAGCCGCTTACGA
>CADBSX010000078.1 GCA_902797515.1 uncultured Eubacteriales bacterium
CACCTTAAAGTATCGCTTGAAAAGAGCCGGTCAGCGAGCCTTACCGTCCATAACGTTTACGAGAGAAACGAGTAAACTTTAGGGAAGATTTCCCCGCAAAACGGGGAAAATGTCCCATAGGGACAAAAGGGGGGCGGCCCGCGCCCAGCGGCGGGGGACCGCTTGCGGGGGAAGGGTTCTCGTTTCTGACGCTTATAACAATCACTTGAAAGAATACGTACTCGTTTCCGAACCTTAAAACATCGCTCGAAAAAGCGGTTTTTTCGTCGGTTTTGCGGACTTAAAACAAATTTGTCATCCTGAGACGGGCTTTCCTGACGGACTTCCGAAGGATCTCGGCTCTTATATCGAGGATTATATTTGAAAAATACAAGGAGTAAATTTATTATGGAAAAGAAGATCACCGAAAATACCATTATTACGGAGGCTCTCGAAATCAATCCTAACGCCCCCGAAATACTTATGAAATACGGGATGCATTGTCTGGGATGCGCGATAGCGCATGGCGAAACGGTCGGCGAGGCGGCGGAAGTCCACGGCGCGGACCTTGAAAAGATGCTCGAAGAACTCAACGCGATAGAATAAGATCATTTCGTTCCCGCGGCGAAAATGTCGCCGCGGGAACGACCGAATACGATGGATAATTCAGAAAACAAACCGAACGTCGGAGAAGAAGTAAAGAGCGTCGATACGTACAGCGTAAAATGCCAAAGTTGCGGCGGGACGATGATATTCGATCCCGTTTCGCAGAGCCTTAAATGCGAGCATTGCGGCAATACGGTCGATATTATAAAAGACCACGACGTAAAGGAAAACGATATTTTAGACGGCTTTGAAAAGGCGACCAAATGGGACGGAGACGAGCAGGCGACGTATAAGTGTAAAAACTGCGGCGCGGTAGTCGTTTTAAACAAAGACGAACACGCGGCTCTCTGTCCGTTTTGCGGAACTTCGCATATAGTGAAGGGCGATGCGTTCAAGGGGCTTAAACCGCAGGTCGTTATTCCCTTTTCCGTTACGGAAAGCGACGCGGAGCGCTTTGCGAAGAGCTGGGCGAAAAGGCGGATATTCGCGCCCGCGAAATTCAAAAAGAGTTTAAACGCCGAAAACATACACGGCGTTTACGAGCCTTGTTTTACGTTCGACAGTCGCGTCGAGGCTTATTACGAAGGCAGAGTGGGAGATCGGCGCACGCGCACGGTCGGATCAGGGAAAAACCGCAGGACGGAAACGTATATCGTATATTACAGAATACACGGTGTGATAAACAAATTCATCGACGACATATACGTTGCGACAAACGCTAATTTTCCGCAGGCGAAAATGGACAAGATGCAGCCGTTCAAAGCCGAAAACGCTTGCGTTTACGAAAACAAATATCTTTCGGGATTTATGGCGGAAAGTTATCAGAAAGACCTGAAAGACAGTTGGGAAGACGCAAAAAAAATGATAGACAAAATAATCCGCGCCGAGATAAAAAGCAGGCACAACTACGACGTCGTCGATTACATAAACGTTTCCACGACGCATTCCGACGTTACGTATAAATACGTGCTTTTGCCCGTTTATTTTCTCAATTACGCGTATAAACGAAAATCTTACGAGGTATGTATCAACGGCGTGACGGGAAAAGTCGCGGGAAAGACGCCGAAGTCGCCTTTAAGAGTCGCGATAGCGGCGGTTTTCGGGCTCGCGGCGGCGATAGGCATAGGAATATTGCTGTATATGTTATACAAATCGTAAAAAACGCGCCGTTTAAACGATTTCGCGTGATTTTTACGAAAATTGCCTTGCAAAATTTTAAAATATATGGTATTATTTCTACACGGAGGTAATTTTATTCTATGAATAAGTTTAAAAAGAGCGTCGCGGCGATCTCTCTCGCGGCTTTGTCGATCACGGGCGTATCCGCGTGTTCGGGCAGCGTAAAGACCGTCGGCGGACTTACGAGCAAGATAGAAAACTGCGTAATAACGTTCGATATAGGCGGCACTTCCACCGCGGAAGTCAATTTCGAACTCTACCTTAACTACGCGCCGGCGACGATAGAACATTTTAAATATCTCGCGGGCAAGGGCTATTACGACGGGACGATCGTTTCCAACGCCGCGGAATCTTATTTCGTCGAATTCGGCGATTATACCGCGGACGAAAAGGGCGACTACGTTTCCAAGTACGGCGACGCGGAAAACGGATATTACAAATATATAACCGAGAGTTACGCGAAAGGTAAGACTGTCGGCGAAAACAGAGCGGCGTACAGGGGCGATCTTCTTTCGCTTTGCGGCGAGTTTTCGGGCAACGGAATATATCTCGGAAAGAATAAAAAGTCCAATCCTTTATCACTTACGGGCGCGCTCGTATTGAAGAGGGAAAAAGACGGCGACGACGCGGACAACAGAAATTCCGCGAG